>NZ_JBLJBT010000041.1:0-25108 GCF_047637665.1 Bdellovibrio sp.
TTATCAAAGAGCCCAAAAATCTATCATTCTAGCTATTCAGTTTTCAAAGAGCGAAATTCTTAAATCAAAGCTTCGTTTCCGAAGCGCGAGGAACCAATCTTAAAGATTTTTTTGTCCCCGTCAATGTTCTTTTTTTATTTTTTTCGTCGCGAGACGAACGTCATAAAAAAGTTGGTGGAGGCAACAGGGATCGAACCTGCGACCTTCTGAATGCAAATCAGATGCTCTCCCAGCTGAGCTATGCCCCCGAACAAAGTGGAGCTGTTTTCTCGTAATGGCCTAAAAAGGTCAATAGCTTTTTTTCGAAAATTTAATGACTCATTGCGAGTTGCACAAATAACAACCGAGGTCTCTGCCCCGGTTGTTTGCACTCTCTATTTAAGTCTTTGTATTTACTGAAAATTAAGCGCTGGCTTTAAATTTTGACGCAAGCAGTCTATTTAGCCACTTTCTTTCAAAACCAAGGTCGAATCCGACCTTTTCCCCGCCAGAAATGATGGCCATGTAGACCTTTTTAAGGATCTCCACCTCATGATCAAGCCCATTATCAGCCCCTAAAGACTCTTCAATAGCCTCAAAGACGCTTACAAGATCTGGGGTTGTCACCACTTTGGGAATACGACCCATGTCGAGGCCCAAAGTTTCTAGCGGCTTAAAGCCAACTAACGTTTCCGTCAGAAGAACTTTCGTTCCATTTTTAAAGTTAACTTGAATGAAAGGTTTCCCCTCTGAGTCTGCGCGGTGAAGAACCTCGCTGACTTCTTGCGAACTGAAGGAGAATACTTTTCCATCGAGATCTTGGTGAATCTGCACTCGCCCCGACTCATTGATCTTTGCACGAAGACCCTTCGAGGCATCGACAAAATTCAAGATGTGGTCTAACTCAGCATGTGTCGATTTGGATTTGCTACTCAAAATACCCTCCCCTAATTAAAGGGTCCTTCCTATACTAGAGGTATCGACAATCCCCACAAGGACTTAACGGGAAAACAAAAAAAGATGAGAATCCGGCCTCTTATCCTGTCGCAATTTGAAAAGAATATCGCGATACTGTTTCAAGGCGGGATTCATAGCGGCGCGACTTGTACTCGCTGTTCCGATTTGAGATAAGAAAAAGCGAAAGAGGCACTCACTATGATCATCACACGTTGGCAAGCTCCCATTGTTCCAAGCAAACAGCAGATTCACATGATACTGGAGTCTGAAGGTTTGGAGCCTTTCGATGAAGTCTATGAACCACAAACGAAAGTTCAAGATCACCGCCATCCATTTGCAGAAGTTCGAGTCATCGTTGAGGGTGAAATGATTTTTAACATCTCCGGCAATCAATTCATTTTGCGTCCCGGAGATCGTGTCGAGATCCCCGCAAACACAAAGCACTCCCATGTTGCCCAAGGCACTCACGCTTGCGTTTGTGTTTGCGCACAACGAGCCATCTAAAGAAGTCGCATTCCGCCCTTTAAGTCTCATCGACAAAGGGCCCGAACGAGCCCTAGGACTTTGAAGTCCCCTTCATCCAAGATAGATATTCACGGATATTTTTTTCGAAACCTCGATTGGTAGGCTCGTACAGCGGAGACTTTTCAACTTCCGCAGGAATGTACTCTTGATCAACCCAGCCGGTGGGATAATTATGGGGATATTTGTAGTCCCTGCCGTATCCCAAATCTTTAGCCAGGGCCGTCTTCGCGGATCGAAGATGCAGTGGCACCGGCAAGGTGCGTGTTTTCTCCACAAGTTCTCGCGCTTTATTTAAAGCCATGTAAGAGGCATTCGACTTGGGGCAGGAGGCCAGGTAAGTCGTCACCTGGGCCAAAGAGATCGCCCCTTCAGGAAGACCAATCGCCTCGACCGCCTGAAGACCCGAGACAGCCACGGAGATCGCGCGTGGATCGGCATTCCCAATATCTTCCGAGGCTAAGACAATCAAACGACGGGCAATAAAAATCGGATCTTCTCCGCCATCAATCATGCGCGCCAGGTAATAAACGGCGGCATCAGGATCACTGCCTCTGACACTTTTAATAAAGGCCGAGATCAGATCATAGTGCATTTCGGAGTTCTTGTCGTACCCCAAAGGGTTCTGCTGCAGCAGTTCCCGCATATCATTCACATCAAGAAGAGCACCTTCTTCTTCATCTTTGGTGAAATTATAAAGAATCTCCAAGCTGTTGATCAGGCGGCGAGCGTCCCCGTCAGAATACTCGAGAAGATTGTCGATCGCCTCTTTTGTAAGAATGCGTTCTAATGTTTTTTTATAATGAGTCTCGGCACGGGTGACGATCTTACTTAAGTCTTCGACCGAAAGCCGTTCAAAAACGACGACACGGCAACGACTTAAAAGAGCTCGATTGAGTTCATAGCTGGGGTTTTCTGTCGTCGCTCCGACTAACACGACGTCGCCCTTTTCCACAAAAGGCAAAAGAACGTCTTGTTGAGCTTTATTGAAGCGATGAATTTCATCAACAAACAGAATGGTTTTTTGCTGATACTGAAGGCGACGGTCTTTTCCCTGTTCGCCAATCTCACGCAAGGTTTTCGCTCCAGAGTCTACAGCATTGATATTTACAAAATGAGCGCTGAAGTGCTGTGACAAGGCCAAGGCAAAAGTCGTCTTGCCCGTTCCCGGAGGACCCCAAATGATAAGACTTGGTAAATATCCTTTACGCAACATCTGGCCCAATTTGGATTTCGGTCCCAATGTTTTATCTTGCCCAATGATTTCATCGAGATTCTTCGGACGAAGAATTTCTGAGAGTGGAGAAGATTGGGAGGCGGCGCCAGAGGCTGAAAAAAGATCCATGGAATGGTCATAAACCATTCCCCCCTCTAAATCACCCAAAAACCCGACGAGGATATCTCATAAATCTCATGGGCGCAGCGCAGGACAGAACTAAAAGCTCTGAATAGTAACCACCGTGGACGCCTTTACTGGCGTTTCATCTCCGTTGGTGGCTCTTTCCAAACCAAAGACTTCCAAGCTTCCGCTTGCAGTCATCCCGCTGGGAGCCTTAACTCCCCCGCAGTAAAGGGCACAATCCGTTGAGAAACTGGCCGTGCCAGCCGGCACAAGGGCTTCTTTTGTGGTTCCCGAAAACCAGGAGTCTCTCAAAGCGGCCAGGCCATCGCCGCCAACCTCGCAACTGACAGCCTGAGAGCTTCCTGGAATCTGAATCGAAATGCGAATGAACGCAATCACCAGGGTCTTAGATGTATCTTTGCGATTAAAAGTAATTGTCGGAATTCGAAAATAGTCTGGAGAAATGTCTGCTGTCGGCGTATCGGCCCCTGCATTTTTATCTGCCAAACAACTTGCGGCCGTCGCCGGGATCAAAGGAAAGGCGGAAGAGCTTACCACCACCTCAACATTTCCCTCTTCTTGAGAGCATCCCCCCAAGGTCGCCAAACACACAAGAAGCAAAACGGGCATTAACTTTCTCATGGGCTCTCCTTAGAAGTCTTGAGTTGACGGCAAAGTTCCACCAGAATCCACTTGGCCTACAATACGCGGAGTGAGGAAGATGAGAAGCTCCGATTTTTCCTTCGAAATATTTTTTGTCTTAAACAAATAACTCACAAAAGGCAGTTCACGGAACCATGGTACGCCGGTTTCTCCATCCGTCGCGTCGCTTTGATAGATACCACCAATGACCGCCGTCTGGCCGTTTTTCACAAGCACTCTGGTATTGGCTTCACGGCTGTTCACTGCAAAAGCCCCCTGTCCCGCGCTGCTCACGTCAGCTCCCCGGAACTGTCTGTTCACATTGACCTTCATTATAACAGATCCATCTGCAGTCACTTGAGGAGTCACTTCCAGTTTCAATGTCAATGGCTTGAACTGGAACGTCTCTTGAGTGGCTGTTCCATTTTGAGTCACCTGACGAACTGGCACCTCAGTCGTTTGATTGATATCTGCTTTTTCGTTCGTCATTGTCATGATTCGAGGAGCTGAGATAATTTTCACCTGTTCTTCGCTCTCAGACAAAGACAATGCCGCCTGCAAGGTTCCAAATAGATCCAATGTCCCTACACTGACGTTGAAATTCAGATTCGCCGGAGTGTTGGCACTCGGGTTGACACTGAAACTTGGATTCATGTTGACTGGACCACGGGCTGTCGAACCCAATTTGATCGGAGCCCCGGTGGCTCCCCAATTGATTCCGATATTGCGCGTGAAGCTTTCTTTCGCCTCGACAATCTTACCTTCGATCAGAACTTGTGGAGGTTGAGTATCGAGACTCGCAATCAGCTTTGCCGTGCGCTCAAGATTTTCTTCGATGTCCGTCACCACCAAAGCATTGGTGCGCACGTCACCCACCACACGGCCTCGGTCACCTAAGAAGTCCTTGATTTTTTTCTCAAGCTCTTCAACACGCGCATAGCTAACGGGAAACATGCGTACTTTCAAAGGCTCGACATTTTTACGAGCCTGAGCCAGTTTGGTGGCGTCATCTTCTTCTGCTTTCAAGTCCTGCAAAGGAGCGATACGAAGAACATTCCCCTGACGAGTGTAACCCAATTTTTTTGCCTTCATGATGACAACCAAAGCCTGATCCCAAGGAACTTGGCGCAACTTCAAACTGACTGCGCCTTTCACGTCCTCGGAGATCACCATATTCACGCCGCTCTCTTCAGTGATGAAGTTCAAAGCATCACGAATGTCCATGTTATTGGTTTCGATTGAAATCTTCTTCCCATAGAACTTGGTATTGCCCGAAAGGAACTCTGTTAGATCCTTACTTGGAAGAATCTTCGTGTCTGGCATATCCACATTGGTGCTGGTCATCTCGGAGGCACCTTGGTGAGCCACGTCCTGCCCGCCCATGCCACCCTGACCGTTCGCGACGATAAGCAAATTGCTTCCTTCAGCTTGAACAGCCGGCTCGCCAACACCTTCACGCAACTGAATCACAAAACGAGCCGTATTAGAACCAGGATTCTGATACGCATCAATAGCGCCAATACTCCCTTTAATATCACGCGTATTCAAAGAACGCTTCAAACGCTCAGGCAGATTCGCGTTGTCCACTTCGATGACAAACTGGCGCAGATCAGGATTCATGCGTGTTCTGTATGTCAAAGGTCGATCCCCTTGCACAACAACAGTTCCCCCCGCTTCGTTCGCCTTAAATTTTAAATCCGTGATATTCGCAAGAGCCCCTGCTGATGAAGAAACTGAAGGCGCCACTTCTTGAGTTGGAGCCGGAATGGTCTCAGTCACCGTGTGTTGTTCTGGCTCAATTGTGGGAGCTGGAGCATCCGCGACAGAGTCTGCAAAAGGATCTTCCATAGGAGCTTCTTCCGCTGGGGGAAGAGTCTCGGTCGGAGTTGGGGTCGCCGCTTGCTGTTTTGTTTCATCCTCGATGGCCAGATCTTGGTCATCCTGAGGAGCCGCGGTTTCTGCCTGTTTTTGATCGACTTCAGAGTCTTCAAAGTCAGCAAAATCATCTTTAGAGCCCGACGTTGCCGGAGCGACTTCCGCAGAGGAATCCATGCCATCATCAAGTGACAAATCATCCTCTCCAGTAGGGCGACTTGCACAGGACGTCAGTGACGCAATCATTGCACTTAGGATTAATAATCTAATGAATCCTTTCATTAGCTCCTCCTCTTTAAAAATCTACTTTTTGAGCTCTAAGACGCGACTTTCTTTAATCGACTTCCCGTCATCGTATCTTGTTTCCAAGACAACAACTTCGCCTTCGCGTATGGCCGCGACGAATCCTTCGGATCGGCCAATCTTAGAGTTCTTTGTTACAGTATAAACAGCACCATCGGGATCGCGAATCATTGCACGCGGCGAACGCACATCCCACAAAATACCCACCACTTGCAAACGCTCCAGTTCCCACCGCTGCAAGGGCTCAAGAATTTCTAAATTCTTTGAGGTCTCTGTGTGGACCGGACGCACTGTGCGGAAAGCTTTGAATGGATCCCTCTTGCCCGTCGGATCGTAGGAGTATTCTTCCCGAGGAAGAATATCTTGCGGTGGCGGAGGCGCCGTCATGCCATCTCCCACCGGCATTTCTGCCGTCGGTGGCGGAGGTGGGACCTCTTGCATTTTTTGCACTGGCGGCGGAGTTCCCGCTGGAGCTTGTGTCCCCGCCGGAGGAACTTGAGTCGCCTCGATCTCTTTCATGAAGTCCGCAGGCAAATCACCACTCGCAGGAGCTCCTTGAGAATGGGCTGGCGTCATGAACCTAGCACTCACTGCAAAAGCGAGCCAAAGTCCCAATGAGGCTACTAAAATGTAAGATAACATCCATCTTACAGACTTCACTGCCGTTTCTCCGCACCTTCTTCAGGTTTTTTCTCAGGAGCCAGTTTATAACCAACCACTTGCCCCTCAAATTTAAGCTTCTTATTGCCCGCGCCCGCCTCGGTCAAAGTCACATTCTTCACGCGAGTCATTCGTTCTGCCGTTGAAACCAGGTAAGTAAACTGAGCAAGCTCTGCATAGCTTCCCTCAAGAGTCACATCAACAGGCACTTCTTCAACAACTTCTTTTTTTACGTTCTCTCCAGGCTTTTTTGATTTAACGCTCACCCCGGAGTTTCTTGCAAAATCATCAATCGCCTTATTGATATCAATGGAAAATAAAGACGACGGCAAACGACGAGAGATCTCTTGATACTTCTGACTGAGTTGCCCGACCTTCTCCTGCATTTCCTGAACTTGCTTTAATGTCGCGTCAGTGTCTTTCTTCTTGTTTTCTTCCACCTGAAGCTGCTGAGTCAGTTGCACCACTTGAGCATCGATGGCGGAACCGTCATTGTAAACCGCATACCAATAGAATGCAGTCAGTCCCAATCCCATCATCAGGATCTTGCCAATCTGTTGAGCTGCGAGAGTTTCAAAAAACTTATTCATTGAGGTCTCTCCAACAAACAACTGATCTCAAACTTTTTCAAAGTCACCCCATCTTGAACGACTTCGCTTGAGTTCAAAAGAATCACATCCATTAAAAAAGCACTTTTCGTCAAAGCTTCCAAAAAGGTCGAAACCTCGTAGTCGCTTAACGCCAACCCTTGAATATTCACCTTTTCTGGACTGATTTGAACACGCGTCAACCAGGCTTTTTCGGGAATCACCGTCTGCAAAAGCTCCATGACCCGGATCTCACGCTGACGATCTTTCGCAATCTTTTCTAAAGCGGAAATACGGGCTTCAATCAAAGCCTCATCTTCCTTAAATTTTTTAATCTCTGCCACGGAAGCCGCTTGCTTGGAGTTGTAGCTTTGCAACTCAGTAAGAACCTGATTCTTGGCATTCAAATCAGCCACCTTGGCAGGGATATTCTGATTTTCGTAAATATATAAAGCCAAAGGCCCCACCAAAAGGAGTACAAGACGCTTCATTGCCTCCTTACGAATCTGATCTGGAGACAGGAAGGAATCTGAGGATATTCCTATGGAGGCCCCTAAAGAAGCTCCCGTACCTATAGATGCCGAAGACGCCAGATTAATTTTAATCACGTTGCATCTCCCACTTCACGAAGAGCCAAACCCGTCACCACACCAGCAAAAGAGCTGATCTGTTCCAGATACTCCGGAGAAAACTTTTTCGGATTGGCTTTCACGCGCAAGAAAGGATTAAAGGGTTCCAGCAAAATGCCGGTCACTCTTGAAACCGTTTCCGTTAGACCGGAGGTTGCGGAGCTTCCGCCGGTGTAGAAACATCTATTTAAAACAAGACCGTTGGTGGTGGCACTGAGGAAGTCCAAACTGCTACGAATTTCTTCCGTTACGGCTTCATTCGTCGCACTGATAATACTGTGAACTTCGTCGGGAACTTCACGACGCGAGATCGCGCTGAGTTTCAACGCTTCAGCTTCCGCCACCGTCACACCCATGGCTTTATGAATTTCATTGGTGTAGTTCGCTCCCCCGACAGGAATGTCGCGACAGAAAATAACTTCACCATTCTGCAGAACCACGAAGTTGGTGATCGAGGCTCCGAAATTCAAAATACCGATCACCTCGCCGGGGATCTTTCCATAATTCAATTCAAAGGCATTGGCCAAGGCAAAACCACTCACATCCAAAACACCGCAAGTCAGCCCGCTGATTTCAATAACTTGAGTATATTGAGTCACCAGTTCGTTTTGCGCAGCAATCAAAAGAATATCCATCGTGTCTGGAGAGCTGCTGGCCGTGAGAATGTGATGAGCCAGACTGATATTGTTAATATCAAACGGAATATATTGTTCTGCCTCAAAACGAATTTGATCTTTGATAAGCTTCTTGTCCATCTTGGGAATCGTGATTTTCTTCACGATTACTGCGGTTCCCCACATAGCTGTGGCGATACTTTTACGCTTGGATTTTACTTCATTCACCAGAGATTGAATCGCCATACCGACAGCGCCGATATCCGCGATCTCCCCGCCAGATACGGAGTTCGGAGGAGTTGGCGCAAAACCAAAAGAAAGCAGCTGGGCTCCTTTGCCGTTGAAGTCCATTTCAGCCAGTTTTATGGAACTCGTACCGATGTCGAGTCCGATGACCTTTTTCGATTTAAAAAACATGCTTTCGCTGCTTCCCCAGTTGTACCACTAAAGATGTATTTTCAAAGACTTACGTCTTTAGACGCAGGTCTTGAATAATAAAATTATTTCTGGTTGGGCTATGAATGTCAAATAGGGGTCTAGTCCGCGACTAGCTTAATCCTGGAAGAAAAAGGTCTAGGTACCACAGGGCAATGGTCTCGCCTCCAAACAAATACAAAACAGCTCCCAAAGCAAGGTAGGGCCCGAAAGGAATCACAGTCTTTAGTCCAGCCTTTTGTTTTCTTGCGACGATAAGTCCCACGACACTTCCGATGATCGCCGAGGACATGATCACAAAAGGAATTGCCTTCCACCCAAGGAGGGCCCCAATCCACGCCAAAAGCTTGATGTCGCCGCCGCCCATCCCCTCTTGTTTGGTGAGAAGATAATAGACATAAGCCATTCCCCAAAGAAAACCGCCGCCCATCAAAACGCCAAAAAGCGCATCTAAGAAGTCTCTTTGTGGATTCAAAGCCGCCCCAACCAAACCAATGACGATACCCGAGAGAGTAAATTCATCCGGCAAAATCATGTGATCGATATCAATAAAGGTACAAACCACCAAACCAAAGATGAAAATCAAATACTCCAAGAGCGTCCAGGAAAGCCCGGCGTAATGATAGCTGAGCGCAAAGAGCACCGCTGTGATGAGCTCCACCAACGGATAGCGGAAAGAAAACTTTGCTCCGCATTGACGACAACGACCACGCAAAAGGAACCAGCTCAGGAGCGGGATATTATCGTACCATTTGATCGGGGTCTTGCAGCTATAACAATAGCTGCGAGGTTTTACGACACTTTCCTCTTTAGGCAGTCTGTAGATAATGACATTTCCGAAACTTCCAAAGATCGCACCCAAAACAAAAAAGAACCCATAGAGGAACGTATCGAGACTAAACAATGTCTTTTCTCCTGAAGAAGAAGTTGGTCAAAAGAATCAGCAAAAGAACCCACCCGGTCATATGAGCCATCATCCATAGAACCTCTGCCAGCGGAATTCCTTTTTCCAAGAAATAGGCGGACTTCCAATTGATTCTATATAACTGAGGCGTGATCCAATGAAAAAGCCGAACGGTCTGAACAAAAAAAACTTCTTTGCTTTTTTCGGCAAAAAAAGCGAGATCCCCTAACCAGTGGCCTAACAAAAACACCATGACTCCAGCCCCCAAGGCCAAAACAGGTCTCACGATCAAACTAAAACAGATCACCAAACACAAAATCACAACGCTTTCAAACCACAGACTCAAACAGATTTCGAAAAAGGAAAGCCACAACTGAGATTCCTGCCAAACGCCCAACAACACCGACAAAAGAATCGCCAATGCCCCCAAAAGCAGAGTGTTCAAAATCACGACGCCCAAGAGCTTCCCCAAAATGAACTGCTCTCGACTGACCGGACGAGACAAAATCAAAAGACAGGTTTGTTTCTCAATCTCTTTGGCAAGAAGGTAGGAGCCT
The DNA here is from genome assembly GCF_047637665.1 of Bdellovibrio sp. NCBI lineage: Bacteria > Pseudomonadati > Bdellovibrionota > Bdellovibrionia > Bdellovibrionales > Pseudobdellovibrionaceae > Bdellovibrio > Bdellovibrio sp. The sequence continues at coordinate 10,007 of NZ_JBLJBT010000041.1, forward strand.
GAAAAGAGTGACACTCCCAAAGTCGCCACCTGAATCGCCAGAAAACCGAAATCAGCTAAAATCTTTTTTTGTTCCGCCAAAGATAAAGCCCCTAAAAGGAAACTTAAACCCAGCAGCGCCACCGCTATCAAAATGACCACGAAAAATACTTTTTCACGTAACATTTCACGCAAAGTCGTTCTGGCCAATGCCCAGACCTTAGCCATGAGACTCCTCCCGCCCCTTCAGGACTGAGAAGGCTCTTTCCAAACTTTGGAATTCCGCCATAAAAGAACTCAGTACGCCATCATACAAAATCTGCCCTCGATTGATGACGACAAGGTGAGAGCAAAGTTCTTCCATATCCTGCAAAAGATGGCTGCTAAAGAAAAGACTGACGCCGCGCTTTTGCTCTTCACGCAAAATATCTTTCACCATCGCACGTCCGTCTGGATCAAGACCCGACATCGGTTCGTCGAGAATCAACAAATCCGGTCGAGTCAAAATCGCTTGCGCAATTCCCACTCTTTGCAACATCCCTTTGGAATACGTCCGCAAACGACGGTCTTTCGCTTCGAATAAATCGACTTTTTTAAGAGCTTCATGGGCTCTCTCATAGAAATCTTTCAGGGACGAACCGTAACACAGGTTCCAGTGCAGACGCAAAAACTCCATCCCGGTCAAAAACTCATAGAGATAAGGACGTTCCGGCAAATAACCGATACGCGTTTTAATGGGGCTACTTAAAGGACTGCCAAAAAAAAGGATTTCGCCGCTGTCGGGATGGATAAAGTCGAAAAGGCACTTGATCGTGGTCGTTTTACCGGAGCCGTTGCTTCCCACAAAACCCGATGTCTGCCCCTCCGGCAATGAGAACGTCACATTCCGCAGAACATGGCGATCCTTTTCAAAAAGACCGCCTTTAAAAGTTTTGTTCAGTTTTTCAACCGTCAGTACAGCCATGAGCCTTAAGGTTTAAGCTCAATATTCAGAGCCTTCACCATCTCCCTCACAGGATCATACTGTTTGGAGGTGGCCGGCATCAAGTCGCGAGATCCTAAAATCTCGGAGTAGGTGTTTTTATTACGGGATTGTTCCAAAATATCAATCAATGCAAACATCAAAGTATGGGTCGTCTTGGGATAGAGATCGTAGAAATCCTGGCGAACACAAAATGGATCGTTCGGAATGGGTGCACTCATCCACAAAATACGATATTGAGCCTTTTTATCGGAGGCAAACTTCACCCAAGCCCCTTGAGTTCCCTTTTCATCATCACTGAAGACCGCGGCCGCTTCCACCTTCTTTGCCTCTAAAAACTGAATAGACGCTTGATGATTCCCGGTGAAGGCCACTTCTTTAAAGTCCTTTTCATTAAGACCTAATTTTTTAAGAGCCACTTGAGGATAAAGATAGCCCGAAGAGGACTTGTCATCGACAAAAGCAATACGCTTTCCCTTCAGATCCTTGAGCTTTTTAATCCCAGAGTCTTTAGGAGTGATGATCGCAGAATAGTAAAATGGCTCTTGCCAAACTTTTTTAAGCAGAACCTTCGCTTGTGCTTGCTGTTCGGCAAACACATAGGTCAACGATGAAAAAAAGGCGAAATCCACCTTCTTTGTCTTCATCGCTTCCACTAGGCCCGCATAGTTTTTTGAAACATAGATATTCACGGGGATGTTTAATTTCCCTTGCAGCTCTTTGGCCAAAGCCAACCCTTGCTCGCGCAAGTTTTCAGGGTTTCCTCCCGGGATCACGCCGATTGTGATCGCTGAGGGACTTGCCTCCGTCGTACTAGTCTCTGCAGCCTGTGCATTTGAAAAAACCAGCAACGCGGTCAATCCAAGAATGAGTCTTTTCAAAATTCCTCCATGGCCGTCAAGGCCTCGACTGATGATGACTCATTTCTTTCATTTTTTAAAGCAAGAACAAAGGCCTCCGCGGCGTCACTTTCGGTCAGACAAGGGATGTTGTAGTCGGTGCAAGCTCGACGAATGTCGAAGCTGGCCTCAATCGCACGACGTCCCGAGGTCGTATTGATGACGAAAGCCACCTCACCTGAGCGAATCTTATCCACACAGTGCGGGCGCCCCTCATCGACTTTTCGCAAGGAAAGGCAGTTCACACCGTGATCGTTAAAGAAACTCGCAGTTCCGGTCGTTGCAGAAACTCCGTACCCCATTCGCTGCAGCTCTTTCGCCAAGGTCAACATGCCCTCTTTGTCTTTATCTCTGAGAGAGAAGAAAACTTGCCCCATCTTGGGAAGGCGGATGTTGCTTGAAAGGAAGGCCTTGGAAAGGGCCTCGGAATAGTTTCTTCCGCGCCCCATGCTTTCACCCGTGGATTTCATCTCGGGCCCCAACAAAGAGTCGGACTCAGGGAATTTTTTAAATGGAAAGACAACGCCTTTGACGGAAACACTCTTCGTATTTCTCCACTTCAGACTGTCCAACTTAAGATCTTTCTTCTTTCTTCCTAACATCGCCGCCACACCCAGATCGATCAAAGGAATGCTGGTCGCTTTGGCCACAAAGGGAACAGAGCGAGAGCTGCGCGGATTGGCTTCTAACATGTAAACCACGTCGTTCTTGACCGCGAGCTGCAAGTTCAAATGCCCAATAACGCCGATACGATTTGCGAGGCGCTGACTGAGGTCTTCAATGCGCTCGCAAGTTTCTGGTTTCAAACGATGAGGAGGCAAAACCCCCATCGAGTCACCAGAGTGAACTCCCGCCGCTTCAATATGTTCAACGACCCCGCCAATCACAGTCCAGTCTTCACCGCGCACCAGATCGACATCGACCTCCAAAGCGCCAGCCAGGAATTGGTCCATCAAACAAGGTTTGTCTGTCGAAATATAATCCGCATGACGTTGGAAGTAGGAAAGCAGCTCATCGCGATTTTCGATGACCTCCATACGACGCCCCCCCAAAACATAACTGGGGCGACAGATCATGGGATAACCGACCGCGGACTCATACTGAAGAGCGTCCACCACGGAGCTTGCCATCGCCGAATTCGGAATTTCGAATTGAAGTTCACGACAAATCTTCGAGAACAAACCACGGTCTTCGGCTAAATCAATGGTTTCTAGAGAGGATCCCAAAAGTTTATAACCAGATTTAACAAGTTCGGGAGCAAGATTGATCGGCGTTTGTCCTCCGAGTTGTGCGACAAAACCTTTCGGCTTCATAAAACGCATGATCTCACTCAAACTTTCAGCGGTCAGAGGTTCAAAGAACAAGACATCCGAAGTGTCGTAATCCGTAGAGACCGTCTCTGGATTTGAATTCACCATGATGACTTTATAGCCATTTTTTTGAAAGGCTTTAACTCCCCGAACACAGCTATAGTCGAATTCGATTCCTTGTCCGATACGGTTCGGCCCACTTCCGATAATCACCACCGCATCCGGAGCATTCACCGTCGCCGATGAATGCGACCAGTACGAAGAATAGAAATACGGGGTGGAAGAGTCAAATTCTCCGGCACAGGTATCGACCTGTTGATAATGCGGGAACAGGTTGTGTTTTTCACGCAAAGCACAGAGATCTTTTTCTTTCTTTCCAACCAGAGTCGCCAACCGAGCATCCGTAAAACCCTTGCGCTTGGCCGCCAGTAAAAGCTCTACATTGTTTTCAGAGAACTCTTTCTTGAACTTATTCTCGAACTTAATCAAAGCATCAATGTGCTCAAGGAAATAGGGATTGATTCGCGTCAGCTCTTCAATATCCGCCACGGTCTTTCCATCGCGGAACGCTTGGAATAGATGATAAATCCGTTGGCTGTTGGGATAAGAGACCTTGCCGATTTCAAGAGTCACTGCGGGAATCGCTTGAGGACTCATTTCAAGACTGGCCAGGGCCTTCATCATAGATTCTTGCAACGTGCGCCCAATTCCCATCACCTCGCCGACACTCTTCATTTGAGTTGTCAGAGTGTCTTTAGAACCTGGGAATTTCTCGAAAGCAAATCGAGGGATCTTGGTCACGACATAGTCGAGCGCGGGTTCATAACAAGACGGCGTCACTTTCGTGATATCATTTTTTAATTCATCAAGACTGTAGCCAATCGCCAAGAGGGCTGCAATTTTGGCGATCGGGAATCCTGTCGCCTTACTGGCCAAGGCAGAAGATCGACTCACGCGTGGATTCATTTCAATCACGACACGCTCTCGTGTCGTGGGGTGGACGGCGAATTGAATATTAGCTCCGCCGGTTTGAATGCCGACCTCATTAATAATTTTGCAGGCCTCATCGCGCATGGACTGATATTCACGATCACTCAAGGTTTGTTGGGGTGCGACCGTGATACTGTCGCCCGTGTGGACTCCGCACGGATCCAAGTTCTCGATACTACAAACCACCACGAAGGTGCCTTGATAGTCGCGCATCACTTCGAGTTCGAACTCTTTCCATCCAAGGATGCTTTCTTCAACTAAGACCTCCGAGGTGGGACTTTCATGAAGAGCTCCAACAAGCATCTTCTTGTACTCTTCAGGAGAATAGGCGATCCCGCCCCCTCCGCCGCCCAAAGTGTAATTCGGGCGGAGAATCAACGGATAACCCAAGTCATCCGCCACCTGTAAACCATGTTCAAAAGTACGTACCAAATGACTTTTAGGATAACGAGCCCCGATTTTATCAAGAAGACCACGGAAGATCTCGCGATCTTCACCGGCTTTGATCACCTGAGGAGTGGCTCCCAATAACTGTACTTTGTGCTTTTGCAAAATGCCCTTGGCATGAAGATCCAAAGCCAAGTTCAACGCCGTCTGTCCCCCCAAAGTGGGAATGACAGCCTCCGGCTTTTCTTTTTCGATGATTTTTTCAAGATAGTCGACTTTGAGTGGCTCGACATAGACTCGTGTCGCCACTTCGGGATCTGTCATGATGGTCGCCGGATTGGAGTTCACCAGGATGACTTCCAGTCCTTCTTTCATGAGCGCCTTACAGGCTTGGGTGCCGGAGTAATCAAACTCACAAGCTTGTCCAATAACGATGGGTCCAGATCCAATAATTAGAACTCGTTTAATACTGGACTTCCGCGGCACTCATTCCCCCTTTTAGACGCCTAATTTTCCCTCATTCGAGTAGATCATTTCAGGCTTCACATGCTTATACTGTTCAAACTTATAGCGCATCTTAATCAAACGAAGCATGAGAAGATCAGGATCCAAATCCGGATCTTTTCGATGGCGCTTTACTTCGCTTAAGATAAATTTTTTGGCGCTTTCAGGATGGAAACAAAATCCTCGTGTGAACACGAAAGAGTCACCCTGTGGAATCAAACGAACTTCAAAAAGTTCGTCAGGGTCAAATCCGAAAACGTAAGAAGACTGCTTCACCACAAGCTTCTTATTCGCCAAAAGATCTTTAATATAAACATCCCCATTTTTGATTTTATTAAATTCAAAAATAGAATGACGATGTTGTTTTAAAATTTCCAAAATTTTGAGTTCTTCACCTGAAAAACGCAATTCGCGAACCAACAAACAAGCCTCCAAAGGAGTTTGCCCGAAACCTTTCAGTTCGCGAGTGAAAAAATACCAATCATAAAACTGCGCCATACGGGACTCATAATGCTCGGAGTTTTCATCCAAGGTTCCCGCATTTTCAAAGAACTCTTTTTTAGCCATGGCCAATTCGTCCTTGAAGGCGTCGCTCACAAAGTGATTCAGAATTTTTTCAATTAGTTTTTCATATTCGTTCATATCATCCGCTCTACAAAATAGCTAAATAGCCCGGCCGCCTCATGAGGCCCTGGGCAACTTTCCGGATGATATTGTATTCCCAAACACTTCTTTTTTTCACTATAAAAACCTGCCACAGTGCCATCATTTAGATTCACATGGGTCACTTTTACGTCCCCAGGCAAACTACCCTCTTCCACGGCGTATCCATGGTTCTGACTGGTCATATAGATCTGATTAAGCAGAGTGTCGCGAATGGGGTGATTACTGCCACGATGACCAAACTTTAACTTGTAGGTCTTCGCCCCCAAGGCCAGGGCCAAAATCTGATGCCCCATGCAGATCCCAAAGATCGGCTTCACCCCTAACAGCTCACGCACGGTGCCCGTCGCCATTTTCACATCCGCCGGATCACCGGGGCCATTGGTCAACATAATGCCATCGGGATTGTACTCCAGAATTTCCTGAACTGAGCTGCGACTGTTGAAGATTTTAACCTCAGAACAGCGAGATTGGAGCTCCCGTAAGATATTTTCTTTACTGCCAAAATCTAAAACCGCCACGCGCGGGCCGACCATGTTTTCACCCCTGCGAGTTTCCGCCTGCGGGCGAGAAGTGAGATAAACCCAGTCTTTATCTAAAGTCTTCTTCTGAGCGATCAAAACTTGTGCTTTTTGACGAGCCTCTTGCTCTGAAGCCGCGTGAACAAGGGCTCCCCAGGGAGTTCCTCCTTGGCGGAGACGCAATACGAGATTTCTTGTATCGAGCTCGGTCACCAGCGGAATCTTGTTATCAGTCAGGCGCTTCTTCCAGGCATGATCGCGCTCGGTATCTTGAATCTCCAGGCAAACAAATCCCTCAATCCAAAGTCGACGCGACTCCCACACGTCATCTTCAACGCCATAATTTCCTTGCATGGGAGCGGTCATCACTACGATTTGCGAAAAATAAGAAGGGTCTGTGGCGATTTCTTCATAGCCGGAGTGGGACGTATTAAACACCACTTCCCCAGCACGATCTTCTCCACCCTGCCAAAGACCCGTGTACAACTCGCCACTTTCAAGAACCAAATAGCCCTTCATTATTTTTCCTCCGCTAGAGTTGCATAAATAAGACTTTGACGAATCAAGACGCCATTAGAAACCTGATCCAATACCTGACATCGCGAATCCCGCAATACGTCCGCATCCAGTTCTGTCCCTTGGTTGATGGGCCCCGGATGCATGATCAAAGCTTTGGCTGACAACGCCTTCAAGTTCTCTTGAGTAAATCCATATTGCTTACGATAGTCTGCCAGTGAGTACTGATGAGAGTGACGCTCTAATTGCACGCGCAACGCCATTGCCACAGAGGCCCACTGCAATCCCTCACGCAAAGAAGTGAAGACTTTTTGTCCCGAGGATTCCGGCAAAAATTCCGTCGGACCACACAACGCCACCTCATAGCCCAGCTTCTTTGCTAACTCAAAGTGAGAAGCAGCCACACGACTATGGCGAACATCACCAACGATCAAAACCTTCTGACCTTCACAGGTTCCCAGATGTTTTCGAATTGTGTAAGCATCCAAAAGGGCTTGAGTCGGATGGCCTTTCTTTCCCCAGCCCGCGTTTAAAATAGGGCTGTGAACTTTTTCAGAAAGGGATTTTAAATCCAACTCATCCCCGCAGCGAATCACCAAAAAGGACGGCTTCATGGCATCCACATTCAGAACCGTATCTTCAAAAGTCTCGCCCTTTTCCAAACTGCTCCCCGCTTTACCATCCAAACGCAAGGGGTAAACTCCAAGCCGAGCACACGCCGTCTCGAAACTCATACGAGTTCGGGTGCTGGCTTCAAAAAACAAAAGGGCTCCGGTTTTACCGAAGCCCTCAAAGTCCAACGACTTATTGGCAGCAATTTGATCTGCCAAAGAGAATAGGAAGTCGATTTTTGTTTTTTCGAGAGAATTGAGATCAATGAGGGATTTATTTTGTCTAGATAACATCTAGAACCCAAGCCTATGGCCCGAGTTCCGAGATGTCAATACAGTGGAGAAAAAACTCGGTCCCAACGCACCGAAGGGTAACGATCCCCACCCCATTTTTTTTGCCAATCCAATGAAAGCCAAATTAATACGACCCGACCCACCACCTGAGTCATAGGAACCGTGCCCCAATAGCGCGAGTCGTCACTTGCATCCCGATTGTCCCCAAGCAAAAAGACTTCCCCAGGAGGAACCACCAAAGGGCCGAAATCTTTATCCTCGGACTGCTTTTGAAAAATCACGCGCCAATGATTCTCTCCAGACACTTCCTGGTAGATATCAAACATTTCTGGATTTGGATTGTCTTGCTGATTTTCCAAAACTTTTTCATATCTCATCGGCTCTTCATTTAAAATCAAACGCCCATTGATGATCTGTACACGATCCCCAGGAAGACCAATCACGCGTTTTACGTAAGTTGTTGTCGGCTGATTGGGATAAGTGAAGACCACCAAATCACCCCGCTCAGGTAAAGATGACGCCCACTTGTCTTTTGCAAATGGCACGGGAAACCCATAGGAGATGCGTGAAGAAAAAATGAAATCGCCGGGTTTTAAGGTGGGCTGCATAGAGCCCGTGGGCACTTTATAGGCAGTCACAAGATAGTTACGCACAAAAAGGGCGCACAGCACTGCCAAGATCAAAGTTGTTAAATATTCCCGCCAACGACTCATCCCTCAATATTAGGACGAACTTAAGAAAGAAGGAAAGACAATTTCTTACTGCACTTTTTTAAATAGTCGATCGAAACGAATTTCAGAGGGATTACAAACAAAGGTCATCGTCGGCAAAGTGCTATGGCAAGACAACCAAATCACCCAAGCTTTCCCCACAATGTAATCATTCTTCACAAAACCCCAATACCGAGAATCACTGGATTGATCGCGATTGTCTCCCATAAAAAAGAAATGACCTTCAGGAACAGTGTAAGACTGGGACTCGCCCCCCACTTCTTCAGAAATAAACCGCACCACATAGGATTTAGCGCCGTTATTTTCAGTGTAGTAGTTAAAGCCCACTTCACTGCTAGGGCCCTCGTAAGGAGTTAAAGTGAATTTCTTCCCATTGATCGTAATCCGACCGTTTTGCACATCCACCTTGTCTCCGGGAAGACCAATCAATCTTTTGATGTAGTAGACATCGGGATTTTCTGGATATTTAAAAACAATGACTTCCCCCCGCTGAGGTTGTGACCATTGAAAAATCCAAGGGTTTCCAAAAGGCACATGCAGTCCATAAGCGGCTTTTTGCACGAGAATGTGATCGTGAATCAGAAGATTAGGAATCATACTTCCCGAAGGAATCACAAAAGGTTCCACCAAGGCCCATCGCACACTCAGCACCAACAGAATGGGAAAAAGGAACGTTAGAATCGCCTGATTCCACGTTCCTTTTAAACTTCGAGTGGGTGTTGGCTCTGTCATTAATTTACAGAGTGGAAGAAGCGCCCCCAACGAGTCGTCAGAGGATTACATAAGAAAGGAAGAGCCGGAACCGTCTCCTCACAGCTGAGCCATACGAACATCGCGCGGCCCAGGATGTTTTGCTTTGGCAAAAATCCCCAAACACGACCATCGGACGAGTTCATACGATTGTCACCCATCACAAAAAGATGATCTTGGGGCACCGTCACCGGACCGAAAGTTTCGTAGATATCACCCTTGCGAAGAAGGATCGCATGACTCTTTCCACCAGGAAGCTCTTCGGTGAATTCCACGTAGTTGTCTTTGCCATCATTGATGTTTCCATCACGCTGAAAGTCCGCATCACGCAACCAAGCAAAGTCATCCATGTTGGCCGGAACTTTTTTATCAACAGGTTTATCGTTGATATAAAGAGTGCCATTTTCATAATAAATTTTATCGCCAGACTCTCCGACGATACGCTTAATGAAGAACGTGCTCATGTCTTTAGGATATTTAAAGACAATCACCTCGCCACGCTTGGGCTCATTGAATTTCACCAACCAGTTTTCACTGAAAGGGACGCGCAATCCATAAGTCAGTTTATTCACAAAAATATGATCGTGGATCAAAAGCGACGGAAGCATTGATCCAGAGGGAATGACGTAAGCTTCAATAAATCCCCAGCGAATGAAAAGCGCGATGAAGACCGCCAAAAAGAGAGAACCCCATCCTTCAGTCCAAAAATGTTTTGTGCGCCAGTTCCAGCTGTTTTTGTTGTCACTCATGCTGCATCCTCTCCATTAATCCTCAACTTTTAGAATCGCCAAGAAGGCCTCCTGAGGCACATCGACTGTTCCGATTTGCTTCATGCGCTTTTTACCCTCTTTTTGACGCTCCAAAAGCTTACGCTTACGGGAAATATCACCACCATAACACTTGGCGGTCACGTCTTTTCTCATGGCCCCTAAGGTCTCACGAGCAATAATTTTTGCACCAATCGCCGCCTGAATCGCCACCTGATATTGCTGACGAGGAATCAGTTCTTTCATCTTTTCCGTCAAAGCACGGCCCCGATTGATGGACTTCGATTTGTGAACAATCAAAGAAAGAGCATCGATAGGCTCCCCGTTAATCAGAATATCCAATTTTACGAGATCCGACTCTTCAAAGCCGATGAATTCATACTCCAACGAAGCATAACCTTTAGAGATCGACTTCAAACGATCATAGAAGTCCATGACCATTTCATTCATCGGGAGTTTGTACTCAATGATGACTTTTTTATCGGTCACGTATTCCATTTTAATCTGAATACCGCGTTTATCTTCACAAAGTTTCAGAATGCCGCCGATATATTCAGTCGGAGTATGCAGCGTCACCTTCACGTAAGGTTCTTCAAACTTGGCAATCTGAGTTTCATTGGGCATTCCCGATGGGTTTTCGAGCATGATCTCGGTCCCATCCGTCTTCGTGATTCTGTAAACCACCGTCGGAGCCGTGGTGATCAAATCAAGATTGAACTCACGCTCTAAACGCTCTTGCACAATTTCCATATGCAAAAGACCCAAGAAACCACAACGATACCCAAAGCCCAGGGCTGCTGACTTCTCCACCTCAAACGTCAAAGAAGAGTCATTCAAACAAAGTTTATCCAAAGCATCTTTTAAACTTTCGTACTCCGAAGCCACCACGGGGAAAATACCCGCAAAAACCATCGGCTTGATTCTTTGGAAACCAGGAAGGGGTTCTGTCGCTGGATGTTTTGCGGACGTAACGGTGTCACCCACTTTCACGTCGCGAATGTCTTTGATACCGCAAATGAGGAAGCCCACCTCACCCGCTTCCAAGGCGTCTTGCATCGCAGGGAAAGGTTTATATTTACCCATGCGCAAAACTTCGTAATCACGATCCGTCGCCATGAACTTGATCTTGTCGCCTTTTTTAATGGCGCCATCCATCACGCGCACCAACACGACCACACCTTGATAAGCATCAAACCAAGAATCGAAAATGAGCGCCCGCGGAGTCAGGCTGCGATCCGCTTTTGGAGGAGGAACTTTTGCAACGATGGCCTCCAGGATGTCAGTGATCCCGATTTTTTCTTTGGCCGACGCATGGATAATTCCTGTGCAGTCCAATCCCACAGTATCTTCGATTTGTTTTGCCACGCCTTCAGGATCTGCCGAAGGAAGGTCAATTTTATTCAAAACAGGAATGATCTCGAGGTTGTTCTCCATCGCCAAATAAACGTTGGCCAAAGTCTGAGCTTCAACCCCTTGAGCGGCGTCGACCACCAGAATCGCCCCTTCACAGGCCGCCAATGAACGCGATACTTCGTAAGAAAAATCCACGTGCCCCGGAGTATCGATCAAATTGATCTGATACATATTGCCGTCTTTCGATTTAAAATCCAAACAAACGGTTTGCGCTTTGATCGTGATTCCACGTTCGCGCTCCAACTCCATGTTGTCGAGGAATTGATCCTTCTTCTCACGATCAGACAACGCGCCCGTGGCAGAAAGAAGACCGTCCGCCAAAGTCGATTTACCGTGGTCAATGTGAGCAATGATAGAAAAGTTACGTATAAATTTAGGATCCATAATTCTCTTTTTTTAGATGAAGTTGGCGCTTCTTACGCCCAGCGCGCAGTATACAAATAAGAAGCGCCGAGTTGCTAGAGACAACTCGGCGCAATGATTACGGTTTTCTTTAAAATTACGCCAAAGTCTTTACGGCGTCTTTGAGCTGCTCAATCTTATTGAGCTTCTCCCATGTGAAGGACTCTTCATTACGGCCAAAGTGGCCATAGGCTGCTGTTTGACTGTAAATAGGTCTCAAAAGATCCAAATCTTTTGTGATTCTTGCAGGACGCAAGTCAAAAACCTGACGAACTGCTTTTTCCAACGCCTCAGGGCCCAATTTGCTTGTGCCATAGTCGTTCACTGTGATGCTCACAGGCTCCGCAACACCGATAGCATAAGCCACCTGAACCAAACATCTTTCCGCAAGACCAGCGCCAACGATGTTCTTGGCGATATGACGAGCTGCGTAAGCCGCCGAACGATCCACTTTCGAAGGATCTTTACCAGAGAACGCCCCACCGCCATGAGCCCCATGCCCACCGTAAGTATCTACGATGATTTTACGACCGGTCAGGCCGGCATCTCCCATTGGTCCCCCCGTTACGAAACGGCCCGTCGGGTTGATGTGGAACTTAGTCTTTGCGTCCAACCAGTTTGCAGGAATGGATTTCTTAATCAATTCTTCCGTGATGAATTCTTTGATAGTCGCATTAGAAACAGAGTCAGCATGCTGAGTGGAAATCACAACAGTATCAATACGCTTGGCTACGCCATTTTCGTATTGCACAGTCACCTGAGATTTTGCGTCAGGACGGAGCCAATCCACCTTGTTCGCCTTACGAAGTGCTGCAAGATCCTTCACAAGTTTATGAGACATCGCAATGCTTAAAGGCATCAACTCTGGAGTTTCATTCACCGCATAACCAAACATCAATCCTTGGTCTCCGGCCCCTTGATCATCAGACAAGGTCTCTTTGACCCCCACTGCGATATCAGGAGATTGCTGGCCCACTGCGATCATGACACCGCAAGTTTTGTAATCAAAACCCTTGTCAGAGCTGTCATAACCGATACGCTTCACCACATCACGAGCCACTTCTGAGAAGTTCACTTTTGCAGACGTCGTGATCTCGCCCCCGACAACAATCAAGCCCGTCGTCAGCAAGGTTTCACAGGCCACACGACCCTTAGGGTCTTGAGCCAAGATCGCATCCAAGATGCCATCAGAAATTTGGTCTGCCATTTTATCGGGATGCCCCTCAGATACAGATTCGCTCGTAAAAAGATAATTTTTCACTGCTTTCATTCCTCATTAGGAAAGGTGTTAATGAGCTCGGCCTAAGGTGAAATCATACCTTAAGCCATCCTAAATGCCCTTCACATTTAGCGAACGGCCAACCTACCAAACGAGGGGGGAGGGGTCAAAAGAATAAAAAAAGGTGGCTGTTTTTAGCCACCTTTTTAAACATTTTCGCTGTAGCTCTTAAGCCGCTCTAGGCCGCTTTCTTCCAGCGCATAACCTGCTCCAGACGCCCCTCTTTGGTGAGCTCCGGCTTCTTATGGTTTTTATACTGCTTGCTCGTTTTTAGAAATTGTTTTTCAATCTTCTCTGCCGCTGAATCCACAGCCCCGTACACATCGGTGCCATAAGCGGTTGCCTTAAAATACTTCTCTCGAGTATTGACCGAGATCTCAACACAGAACTCATTTTTCTGTTTAGAGAAATACACGCTGCCATAACCTTCCTTCAGCAAAAAACGCCCAACTTCCGACATCTTTTCAGCCGTATAGTTTTCAAGAGATTCGGAGTGATCGAGGTGCTTAAAGGTATAGTTGAGTTTCATTTTTTCTCCTTTGGCCCCTTTCAAGGCCTATTATTTGGGAAGCTTCGTCAGCTTCTTCAGTCGCCCCAGAGGACTCTAGGACTGCCTAGACCTCTTATCGGTCAGGCTCGACCAAAGATGAGCCTTATTTTGAGACTCACTTAGATTTTCTTTGGGTTAATTGGCAGCGCTTAAAAATTTCGAGATCGGCTCTATTATTCAAATATTTGCTGACCGGGACCATATTATCGTAGGCCGCACGACATCTCCCCCGTTGGGCCTCAATATTTGCATCGTAATAGGAATCGCGCAAAGCTGCGGGCAATCTATCCACATGGGTTGGAATCAAAGTTCCTTGTTTGAGCTTTTGTTTGTACTCACTCAAGGCTGCCTCCGACTGTTTGCGAATTTCGCGAATGTCGGCGTATCGAGGTGGGATGTTGGGTGGAAGTTTTTTTGCGGTGTCTAAAGCCCCTTCGAAATTTCCGACTTCAAAGTACAGCTTCGTCCGGCCGTAAAGGGCTTCGATTTCTTGAGGATCGAGGGACTTTGGCTTTTTACCAAAGGGGTTCCCCAAAAATCCCAACGATAAACCCACGACCGCCACTCCCCATGTCACAAAATGAGCACTTGTTTTTTTCATATAGGGGCTTATCGGAATTTCTAGACTAAAGATGAGGAGCCGTGGTGTTTTAGAATGAAACGGAATTAAACCGAAACCATCTTCCGATAGTATTCCAACAGCCTTTTCGCTCCATGCACCAGATTCGCTTCCCAATCATTATGCGCATTATGGTCCGCCCCGTCGGTGATGTATTTTAGCGAAATCAACTGCACACCCATCTTGCGACAGACTTTGGCCAGTGCGTACCCTTCCATATCTACCAAATCACAGGAAACCTTCGGAGCCCCCGTCTCAAAGCTGTCGCCGGTGCCACAGACACCTTTGATCAGTTCTGGAAAATAAGGAATTAACTCAATACCTCCGGGAAGAGGATCAAACGGCGTTTCTCCCACTTTGAAACCCAAGGGAGAAATATCCATATCTCGCTGAACAAAAGTGGATACCTCCACCAGATCATGGGTTTTAAATTTGGAACTTCCGGCCGTCCCTAAGTTGATCATGACTTTGCACTTTGTTTTGTGAATCACATCCATCGCCGTCAATGCCGCATTGACCTTGCCAATGCCGGTGTAAAGAACAGGAATATTCTCATTTTCAAAAAGCCCCTGGGACTCACCAGGAAGAGCCATCACCAACGCGACATCATTAATATTGAACAAGGGAAAATACCTCTTCGTTTTTAAACTTCATTTTATTCAAAAAAGTGAGATTCACAAGAACCGCCACAGACTCTACCTTGTAGCCCGCAAGATAACTTAAATCAATCGCCGCTTGAAGTGTTCCCCCCGTCGCCAAAACATCATCCACAATCATGATATTTCCTTGCCCCAAAGGAAGTTCAATTTCAGCCTGCCCGTATTCAAGAGCATAAGAGATTCTTTTGGTTGGTGGCGGCAATTTGCCCGCTTTGCGAATCGGAAGAAAACCTTTTTTATGGGTCGCCGCCAAATGCGCCGCCAGAATGAAACCACG
>NZ_JBLJBT010000042.1:0-18492 GCF_047637665.1 Bdellovibrio sp.
TCCGGTCAAAGTCGCTGGGTAATTAAAGGCGGACAGAATCGCTGGGTAGTTACACACCCCCCACTTCGAGTCATTTTTTGTGTCGATTACCCATTCGTCTAAACCTTTGACATCTCGTCGCCGCGAAAACCCCCTTAGATTCAGCTCCTTCTGGCTTCTCCTTTGCAACTCATTGCCTATCCATTTCGATGAGGTGCCCCATGTTTCGATTTCTCTTATTAGTCATCGGCTTTTCGACCGCCCTTCAGATCGGGTCTGCGGAATTCGCACAGGCCTGCAGCTGTATTGCGGACCCCTACTCCAAACAATATATCTACTTCACAAAAACCTGGTATGGAACCAAGAGAAAGTGGACCTGTGTTTACACTTGCCAAGACCAAAGGCAGCAACAGGTTAAAATCACGGGCACTCACGAAGACTGGTATACAACGGATAAGGGACTTGAAGGCATTTGCGACGGACTTCGCTATATCAATGAGTACAGCACCTTTAAAAACGATTTTGTTTGGATGCTAGATAAAGCCGAGCATTTTGATGCCTCCGACTCTTCGGCCGCAGAGCTGAAAACATGGAATAAAGAAAAGTGTCGCTAATAGAAATGAACTTCGCGATTACACATCTCAAATTGGGATTAGAGAACTTTACAAAAAAACTTAAAAGGACTGAAAAATAAGCCCCGTTGTGCCGAAAAGATCTTTATGAGAAAGATCTTTTTTTGCCTGGTTTTGTTTTACTCCTGTTTTGGTTTTGCAAATGAAGAATCCCTCAGTTCCTTTTCCAAAGCCTTGGATAAAACTCTTCGACATCTCAATCGATCAGAATCTCGGCCCTGCAACTCCGACAATTCTTTGACGCCGTCATCATCTGATTTGGTTCTTTTTGAAAACAAGTCAGCGACTGCTCTATCGAAGAAAGATGCTCAAAACCTTTTTAACGACTTACAACATAAATCCGATATCCCTTATGAGTTCTCTCTGGCGGGGTGTGAACAACGAGCTCACGAAATGTCGCGCCTATTGCTATTAAAAGGAATCACTCCGCTAAAAGCCTTTGTCTCGGTGGATGAGGATGAATCTCCTCGATTGCAAGTACCTCATCCTCAAAAAAAAGGGCAAGTCATTCGTTGGAAATATCACGTCGCCCCTGTTGTTCTCGTTAAGGAAAACGGGCAATTAGTTCCCTACGTGATTGATCCCTCCATAGAAAACAAGATCGTTCCTCTCACCGAATGGCGCTCTCATATGACCCGCCATGATTCCAAAATCAAGGTTCGCACTGAAATCACAGTGGCCAATCAGTTTGATGTGGATGGGCGTTTGAAAGCGGATTTTAAGAACCAGGAATTCAATCGCTCCAATCAGGAGTCTTTACGAGAATTCAAAAGATACAGTCAAGATCCTGACGGAGAAGAAAATTATCTTTTCCAGCTTCAGCGCAACGAGGAACGCATGATGATGATTGACTCATCCGAATATTAAGTGGACTTCGACTTCCACTTCAGTTCCAAAGAGTGATCCTCGTTCATTTCAACGGAAGTCCCTCGCCCCAGACCTTCACGATTTAAAACTTCTTTTAGCCATTTTACATCTTTTAAAGAAGCCCGAACCAGGTGGAACTTCTTCATTTGCATGACGACCAGACGAAGCCTCTGCAATTTTCCTGTTTCAACTTCAAGATGAGGGAAGAACATCACGGCTAAATCGCCGCGAAACTTCTCATAACCCCAAATCCCTTCATAATCGTTTATAAAGTCGCCGCAGCCATAGATAATCAGCTTTTCCCGATAGACCTCTATCCCCAGAACATGATGAGACGAATGGCCATGAACAAGATCAATCCCCACGTCATCAATCAGACTTCTGGCAAAAGAGACATGTTTTTCGGGAATACCGTAGCCCCAGTTTCCTCCCCAGTGCATGGAGACCATCACAAGATCCTTGGGTGTCTTTAGACTTTGTATCTGTTGTTGGATTTTAAAAAAATCTTCAGCGTCAAAGCCTTTAAGTAGATTTATTCCTGGCCTGTCCCTGGCGGCCCAGTGAGGAGGAACTCCGCTGGAGGACGTCGCCAGAGAAAAGATCAAAAGCCGTCCCTGACCTTGGAGATCCACAATGGCTGGCTTCACAGCGTCCTCTTCATCTAATCCCGCCCCCGCCGTCTTCACACCCGCCTCATGAAGTGCACTCAACGTCTGGCGAAGTCCCCGCTCTCCCCAATCTAGAACATGATTGTTCGCTAAAACGCAGACATCAATGCCTGCGGCGGTTAAAACCGAAGTATTGGCGGGATGCATGCGATAGTTAATCCCTTTATCTTCCCAATCTTCACTGACGGTGATGCTGGTCTCGAGATTCACAATTCGCACATGCGGTTTGACAAGCTCCAGTTCATCCAAGGCATCTCCCCAGACATAGGAAAAATCAACAGGTCTTAAAATTCGTCCGTTCTTTTTTTCCGCCAACTCAAGATAACCTAGGGCACTTTGCAAAGACGATTCATAAAGCACGGGATTTCCAGGATGAGGCAAGATCTGATCTATACCTCTGCCAGTCATCACATCACCGCATAAAAACAAGGTGAGAACTTCAGGTCTTTTCATTAGGCTGAACTTTCTAGAATTGATCTTTATCTTATCAAGGAAAGCACAATGAAAACAGGACAAGGTCTATTAAACAAAGACGAACAAGAAGTCGTGATTAGCTACAAAGGTCTTCATCTCAATGGAATTATGTCCCTTCCCAAAGGTGCTCAGGGGATCATCATCTTTGCCCATGGCAGTGGAAGCAGTCGCTGGAGTACTCGAAACAACTTTGTCGCTCGAGAACTGCGCAAAGCGGGACTGGGCACACTCCTGATGGACCTGCTCACCCCAGCAGAAGAAAATGATCGCTCCCAAGTTTTTAATATTGACTCATTGGCACAACGTCTGATTTTTGCCAAAAACTGGGTCGCAGAACAGGCCCCCACTCGCTCCATGAAAGTGGGTTACTTCGGTGCCAGCACCGGCGCCGGCGCCGCCCTGGTGGCTGCGGCACGAGAACCTCAGAACATTTTCGCCGTCGTTTCAAGAGGCGGACGTCCAGACTTAGCCGATCGCGCCCTGGCTCGCGTGCAAACTCCGACGCTTTTGATTATTGGCGGAGACGACGACGTTGTGATCGATTTAAACCGTCAAGCCTACGCCCAACTCCATTGCAAAAAAAAGATCGAGATCATACCCGGTGCCACACATCTTTTTGAAGAACCAGGGACATTAGAGCAGGTCGCGGTCCTTGCTTCTCAGTGGTTCACAGATCACATCGCGTCCCAACAGACCCAACCAAGTCCTCGTCCTTGATTAGAGACGAGGCTGAGCTTCAGGAGGCCGCTTGCCTTTCTTAACTTTTTTTAAAATCTCGACAACTTCGTCGTCGGTGACCTGATCAAACTCACTAAAAAACTCACTGACGGCGAAAAAGAACTCGGGTTCGTCTAATACGACAAACTCGTCCACCAAACTTCTCATGCTGGCAGCCGTAGATTGAGCCACCACACCCGCCGCTAAAATAAGCTTGCGTGGACTCTGTGAACGGACCTCGTGGATCGCGCCCAGCGCAGTAGCACCCGTTGCGATTCCATCATCCACGATAATCACGATCCGATCTTGACAACGGAGTTCGGGAAGTTGAAACCGCTCTTTTCTTTTCTTCAGCACTTCGATTTGTTTCTTCGCGGCCTCTTGAATATAGGACTCTTTAATTCCGTACTCTTTAATCAGCGGCAAACGAAAAATTTCACCCGACAAACCCACAGAACCAATGGCCAGCTCCTCTTGATGAGGCGCGGGAATTTTGTGGATAAGAACTGCGTTCAATTCTCCGTTCAGTCCTTCGGCGATAATTCGCGCCATCGGCATAGCCCCTCGGGGAATTCCCAAGACCAAAGGGTTTTGATCTTTATATTTTATAAGTTTTTTCAAAAGAAGCTGAGCGGCTTCTTCTCGATCTTTGAAAATCATAGGCCCTCACTTTTTTCAGGTCAGGGCCAATTTTAATCCCGAAGAAACCGGATTCTCTAATTAAATCCGGGTCGCGATGATTAGATCTTTTTAATTATTGCTCGGGTTGGTTTCTCATATGATCGGCTAAATTTAAAAGAGCATGAAGCAGATCCGATCTCAAGGGCTCTGCGACCTTTAAGTCTTCCACGGCATTCACCATACAGATCATCCATTGATCGCGTTCAGATTTGCCAATCTTAAAAGGCATATGTCGCGCGCGCATTTTAGGGTGCCCAATCTTTTCAACAAACAAATTCGGACCTCCCAACCAGCCAGACAAGAACATAAAAAGCTTGTCTTCTGAGGTCTGAAGATTCTGAGGGTGCATCGCACGAATTCCCTGCGCTTCCGGCAAGGTGTCCATGATCTCGTAAAAGCGTTTGACGAGCTTGCGAAGAACGTCTTCGCCGCCAAGAAGTTCATAAGGGGTTGGGGATTTGTTCATACTTATCTCGAGGGTTTGTTCTGCAAAAAAATGAAACCTAAGTTCTTTAACTAGAAAGGTCAAGGAAGCGATCGGCCTCCCTTTCATAGTCACCATGAGCAGGCCAAGAAACGATGCGCCTTGCCAAAACACGCCCATTCATGGTTCAACTAACTTCTATGAGTAACGAATCAAAATGCCCAAAATGTAGTTCCGAACATATCTATCAAGACGGCAACCTCTGGGTCTGCCCGGAGTGTGCCCATGAGTGGGGCGTTCATGCCTCCGCCGAGAGTGCAGAAGAGCAAGCGCCTCAAGATAACGTCATCAAAGACGCCAACGGCAATATTTTGCAAGATGGCGACACGGTGGTCGTGATTAAGGACTTAAAAGTCAAAGGCTCCTCTTCTGTTGTAAAGGTGGGAACCAAAGTGAAAAATATCCGCCTGAGTGATGGTGGCGACGGACATGATATCTCGTGCAAGATTGATGGCTTTGGGGCTATGAATCTTAAGTCCGAGTTTGTAAAGAAGGCTTAGATTTTTTCTCTTGGCTGTGTTTACAAATGATTCACAGCCAAGAGAACCTGACGGCCAGGACTACATCGTATAAAAGAATTCCTCTTTCACGATCTTCCCATTCTTGACGGTATACAAACCAACTTCTTCGCCTTTCATGCGCTCGCCCGTCTTCTTGTTGGTCGCATCATATTTATAATGAACGGCAAAACGGTCCCCTAACGGGAAAGGCCCCGCAACATCCATCGAATGGACGGTCATGGATTGCTCCCACTCGGTGTTCTTGCGGCGAATCGCCTCAAGACCTTTCATATGGGAAGGCATCCCCGGCATTTCCATAGGCTCCTCACTTTGAATTTCCGAGGAGTAAAGTGTATCCACCGCCTTCAGGTTTTGCCCCTTTTTACAGAGATCTACCAATTTTCTGCCGACCTCGAGAGTTTCTTTTGAAGTCTCCATTGCGCGCTCCTTTGTAAATGAAAAGACTGAACTCCCATACTGCAATCACTTGAGAGCGGATGGTATATGTTTGTAGACAACGACAGCCATTCAGTTTCGGCCCTGAAAAAATATTACCCGGATAATATTGACATTTAATTATATCCGGGTAATATTAGGTTTATCGAAAGGCTCTTTATGGATAAACCAACGCCCAAAATCAGACACCCCTTCACGGGGTATCAAAAATTTGTCATTGCTCTGCTGGCCTTCCTGCAGTTCACCATTATTCTGGACTTTATGATTCTCTCTCCCTTGGGAGCCCTCCTGATGCCGGCCTTAAAGATAACGCCGGGTCAGTTTGGGACGGTGGTTTCGGCTTATGCCATCAGTGCCGCCGTATCGGGACTGCTCACCGCCGGTTTTGCCGATAAGTTTGATCGCAAAAAACTTTTGTTGTTTTTCTATGTCGGTTTCATCATCGGAACATTGCTTTGCGGAATTGCACCGAGCTATGAGTTTCTTCTCGGTGCCCGCATTGTCACGGGGCTTTTCGGTGGCGTGATTGGATCCATTGTTTTTGCAATTATGACGGACCTGTTCCCTCTTCACCAACGCGGAAGAGTCATGGGGCTTCTGCAAACCGCTTTTGCCGCAAGCCAGGTTTTAGGTCTGCCAGCCGGATTGTATTTATCTAACCTGTGGGGCTGGCATATGCCCTTTATCATGATCGTTGCCGTCAGTTCTTTGGCCGGAGTGTTCATCGTCTATTATCTAAAACCCATCGACGAGCACCTGAAACTTCAAGTCGACAAAAAAGCTTACGAACATCTTCTTCATACTCTGAACGAACCCCATTATCTTTTGTCCTTTGCAACCACGGCGTTACTTTCGCTGGGTGGCTTTATGATTATGCCTTTCTCTAGCGCCTTTACTGTGAACAATCTGGGCATTCACCAGGATCAACTGCCAACGATCTATCTTATTACTGGGGCGGCCTCCATTCTTATCGGTCCTCTGGTCGGAAAAGCCAGTGATCGCTTTGGCAAATTTCGAACTTTTATCTTTGGCTCCTTTTTAGGAATGCTCATGGTGGTGATCTACACTCATTTAGGAATCACTCCTTTGCCGATGGTGATCTTGGTCAATACTGTGATGTTCATCGGGATCTTCTCGCGCATGATTCCTTCGCAAGCTTTGATGTCGGCGATCCCTTCTCCGGCCAATCGCGGTGCCTTTATGTCGGTGGGATCCTCCCTACAGCAACTGGCCGGAGGGATTGGTTCGATCGTCTCAGGAATGATCGTCGTTCAGGAAAGCAGCGGCATGATCCGCCACTTTGAGGTCGTCGGCTATGTGATGTGCGGCCTCTCTGCGATCACGCTGGTTATGATGTACTTTATCAATCGCTTTGCCCACCAGCCCCCACCCACGAACGGAATGCCGGAGGTTGCTCATGGAACCTAAAATAGATCGAAAGTACACAGCCTTTGCGGATTCCAAAAAAGTTGCTTCTGGAGGTGCCATTGATGTTGCCGCCAAGGTAAAGAAGTTTTTGAAGACCGATCCTAAGGCGCAGATTTTGATCTTTGATAATATCAGCAGCAACCAAATCGAAATCGATTTCAGAGGAACTCCAGAAAATGTAATTCAACGCCTGGAGGATCTTTTTGAAGCCTCCGACGTCAAAAAATCAGGTCCTGGCCGCCCCAAACTCGGAGTCACCGCCAAAGAGGTGACTCTTCTTCCCGATCATTGGGAGTGGCTGGCCCGCCAACCCGGAGGCGCTTCGGTCACTTTGCGCCGACTGGTTGAAGAGGCCAAGAAGAAGAATCAGGCAAAAGATCTTCTCCGTCAGGCTCAAGAATCAACTTATAAGTTCATGACCACAATGGCAGGCGATCTACCTCACTACGAAGAAGCTTTGCGTGCGCTTTATGCAGGGGAAACAACGAAGTTTGAAAAGATGATTGCCGACTGGCCCAAGGATATCCGCGAGCATACATGGGGGCTCGCGGAAACGGCTTTGAAAAAGTAAATTACCAGTTCGGCTGAGGTAAAACCCAACTCGCAGCTCCATTGCTAAAGGAATCCGGTGGACGCTGCACCACACTTGAAACATTCCAACCACTGAGATTTCGGTTGAAAGCAATTGCCATATCAAACATATAGTCCATGTCGGTCACATTGGACGTGTTCCACCCGCCGATATCTTGATCGAAAACATCGGTTGCAGCAAACATCGCATTCATAGTGGTGACACTCGTCGTATTCCACCCTCCAATCGAACGATTAAATGCAACGGCATTTCGAAACATAGAACTCATATCCGTCACGCTGGATGTATCCCATCCTCCGATGGGTTGATCGAAGCTCGAGGCAACAAAGAACATAGAGCTCATATCCGTCACACTCGACGTATTCCAACCGCCAATGACCTGATTAAAGGTTTCAGCCAGGTAAAACATGGATCCCATATCCATCACACCCGACGTATTCCAGCTCCCAATCGGTTGATTGAAAGCTCTGGCACCCAAAAACATGGAATTCATGTTTATCACCTTAGAGGTATTCCACCCCCCAATCGGCTGATTGAAGACTTTGGCATAATAGAACATGTCCGTCATATACATAACGTTGGAGGTATCCCACCCACCGATTGGCTGATCAAATGCATCGGCGAACTGAAACATGCCCCACATATTCTCCACTTTTGACGTATTCCAGCTACCAATCGGCTGATTGAAAAGAGCCGTGCGACGAAACATACTTCCCATGAATCTGACATTTGAAGTGTTCCAACTACTTATATTTTGATTAAAGGCGTCGGCATCATCAAACATGCCACTCATGGTGGTCACACTCGAAGTGTTCCAACCGCCGATATTTTGATTGAAAGCCTTATTTGATGAAAACATGCCCCCCATGTTTGTAACCTTCGAAGTATCCCACCCATTAATAGGATGATTAAACGCACCGCCGGAAAATAGATAGCTCATATTCGTTACACTCGATGTATTCCAACTCCCTAGAGGCTGGTTGAAGGCCACAGCCATGTTGAACATAGAGTTTATATCCTTCATCTTAGAAACATCCCAACTGCCAATCGGTTGATTAAAGATGGTGGCCGCTCTAAACATCTCGGATGCATCAATCACATTGGATGTATTCCAGTGTCCAATACTTCCATTAAACTTTTGCGCACCATAGAACATTCGCTTCAAACTGGTCACCTGACTTAAATCAGGCGCATCCACCGCAGTTGAATTCAAGTTACTGCAACCTTCGAACATTTTTTCCATCGACGACCAACGATTGGTTCCCCATTGCTTCACATCTGAAATTTTCAGAAGATCGCCATTTCCTGAAAAAGCAAGTTGTGGAAATCCACCAAGGAGCTTCACATCGTAAACACCGGCGACAGCATAGGTGTGAGTTTTTTCTGGCGCATTCCATGACTTAATCTGACTGACTGTTCCGTCGCCCCAGTCCACGGCAAAATTATAGATGATACCGCTAACCAAAGGTAAAGTAAGTTGATCATTGGCCGATGACCCGCTTGAGGTTTTGGTCGTATCGATTGTCGCTATAAATAAATCGGATTGCACCGCTGGATCTGCAGGGTTCAAAGTATTTTGTACCGTGGCACTTGTTGCGCTCGAATTTCCCAGTGAAAAATTCCCAGCACTATCCTTTGCTGAATTTCCTGCCACATTGATTTTAACCGTTCCATCACCTGAACATCCACTCACCGTCACCGTTCGTGTAGAACCAGCGCCAGTGACAGACTTGGAACACCCAGCTGTTGCAGTTCCACCCAAACTAATATCGCTATCACTGAGTGTGATCGTATCTGCTCCCGAATAGGTCACAGTCCAAACAAAAGGGGTCGCAGAATTACCGGTGGCAGGACTTGGCCCCGTAACAGCAAGAGTCGGAGCTGTATTATCCACAGTCGCAAAACTAGCACCGTCCTTAGCGAGTGTTTTATTTCCTGCAGAATCCTTGGCCGTGTCCGCACCAACACAAATACCCATCGTGCCATCACCCGAACACCCCCGGACTGTCACCGTTTTTGTTTCCCCAGTTCCGGTCACCGTAACAGAACATCCTGAAGAATCCGAACCCGTCAGACTGATACCGCTATTTTCCAGCGTAACCACCTCAGCCCCGGCATAAGTAACTGTCCATACAAATTCCTTGGCAGCATTTCCCAAAGAGACATCCGGCCCGACGATTGTCACTGTCGGCGGGGTGTAATCCACTTCAAATCTCAGAACATTGGAGGCGAGATTCTTCTCCCCTCCCTCCGCCTGAAGAACCCCTTCGGGGATTTGAACAGACACGGCTCCCTCTGAAGCTGGAATCAGATCAAAGGAATACTTGCTCCCTTGGGAGGTCAAGTTAGCAACAGTGGCGTTAGATATCTGCAAAAAATGGGTGTTAAAATCCGTCACTGGAATACCTTTAAAATCCAGAGTAATAGGAATGACGGACTGATTCGTAACAATGGGCGTAGCTGACTCTAACTTCAGAGGAAAGCCCTTTCCAAGCAAAGAGGCCATCTCCGCGTTTATGTGACAAGCAGTCAAAAAGACGAAGAACAAACTTAAAAAAAGATATTTACCAAGGTCCTGACCCTGAGCGAATTCCAGCTTTCGGTTCCCAGATGATGTTCCACTTCCCGCGACGTCTTCCATAACTATTTTCCGCCTTACTAAAAACAAGGTGCTGATTACGCTCTCAAACCCCTTCGGCTTTGTCTTGCGAATCCTTGACTCTCAAGACGAGAACGTTACTTGAAAGTGCAGACGTCCCTGTACACAGTACCCACTTTAAGAGGACGACTCTAGACGTTAGCCTCAAGAACACAAGGGACTTCGGGGACACGGTCAAAGATAGCCCACCTTCAATCGAAAGAGGTACACCCTCATTCGAGAGTAGGATAGCCTGATAAAAGAAGAGATCCCTCGGAAGAATAAGGAGTCCCATGAAAAAACTGTTCATCTGTCTTGCCAGCGGCGCAGTGGTCATCGGCTGCACGACACAGTCTTATTTAAGCTCAGACACAAAAAGAAAAACGGCAAACACATCTGAAAACTACAGCCACAACATGCAGGTACTTAGTTCAATTCCTCTTTTCGACGGACTTGAAACTCGCAAAGACAACGAGTTTGATATCGCCTCAGTCCTGATCGGCATCTTCAATAAGATTGAAAATGAATCCAAGAATGCCGACAACTCCCTGAATCGCGGCACTCACGCCAAAGGACGCTGTTTTGAAGGGGACTTCACCGTGTTCTCAAATGAAGAACTCAAGAATCAATTCCGCTACTCTGACACTTTGATCGATCGACTGAAACAAGGATTTTTCGCGCAAGACGGTGATCACAAAGCCGAAATTCGTTTTGCCAATGCCATGGGCGCAAAAAATCCCGACACCGTCGCGGACGTCAGAGGCTTTTCATTTTCGGTTGAGACCTTTGGCAACCTTAAAGACCATAGTGGTGGATTCAGACAAGACTTCATGATGAATTCGTCCCCAATGTTTGCCGTCAACAATATCCAGGAGTTTTTAGAACTCATGAAGACCGCAAGACTTGCCGGAGGCGATTGGGATTACTTTCCAAATCCTTTTTACCTGAAGTCCGTGATTAAAGCGAAGAGACTCCTAGATCAATATCAACGTGCAGACACCAAGAGTTATGCGACCGAGGAATACTGGGCAAACCTCCCCTACTCCCACGGTCTTCGTCCCGATGGTCAACCCGTGGATATCGTAAAATTCAAAACGACCCCTTGCGACGGTCAGAGCATTCAGCATGAATCCTCTGTTGGAAAGTCCGCTGACTATCTTCAGGCCGACATCATTCGCAGAGCTCAAAGCGGCCAAGTCTGTTTTTTGTTCCAAGTACAGTTCTTTGACTTAAATAAAGCGAAAGGTTCTCTAAAAGGACAACGCTCTCGTTGGACAACTTCAGATTGGATTGAAAACGGCGGAGAACTTTGGGAAGAAACCGCAATGCCTTTCTATACGATCGCGAAGATTGAATTAAAGCCCGAGTCATCACGGGAAATTTCTTGCGAAGACCGTTATATCAACACCCGTCTGCATTCTAATCGCGCGAATCAGCCGTTGGGATCCATCGCCCGTGTCAGAACCATGGTTGAAGAAAATAGTCGTGCGCGCAGAATGATGGAGATTCGTTGACTCTAACTCCCCTGACTTACTGGGCAGCCTCTTGATAGTACTCTTCATGATCCCAAAATCCGGGAACCGCGTAGAACACATCGGCCATCTCAGGAGTTAATTGATCACGCAAAAGCAACTCGTTGCCACCCAGGCAAAGGGTTGCAACTGCGCTGTAAAGATTCGCCGGAGGTTGGAAGCTATAAGTGAATCCCTCCTTCGTCTTTTTGCCACGAAAGCTGTTCTGACAGGATTTGATTTCCTTCTGAATCCACGCAGGTATTTCGCTCTTCAGTTGCTGAGCCATCGTTCGGATTTGGCTCGCTGAACAAGTTCCCAAAGTTTGATTTAAACTGTGGAGTTTGTCGAGACCACTCCAATCAAGCCCATCGGCAATATCTTTAGCGCGGTCACTGCAGTAAGAATCCTTAACGAGACACTCTGCTCCTTTGCGCTCATATCCATTCGGGCAACGAACGGCGCATCGGCGCACAAAATCGTCGTCTTCAATAAACTCCTCAAACTCAGAGCATCCATTGATATCCAGGCAAAGATTATCATTGGATCTGGTTTTATAGTTCTTAGTATCCACCTTAAATAAATTGACCACACTTTTATCAAGACTCTGACTGCACACCGTACACGTCCCGGTGTCGTTGAGAACTTGTCCCTCTGGACACATCCGCACACAGTTGTCTTTTTCTTTTTTAAAACCAAATCCCCAAGTCCCCGGCTGCAATGACTCGACATCTTTACCTGCAGGGTAGCACGTCATCTTCTTTCGTTCCTCATCTGAAATCTTATTGAGCCCGTTACACAACCCCTGAAGACCTGTCATCGGGTCTGATTTTAAACCACTCGCCGCACAGGGTGAGGGAGAAATATTTTGAGAGGCCGAGCTTGTATTGCCATTGGCGGTCAAGAGCAGCGCCGTCTGCATTTGTTGATTCTTATACCCCACACGAATATCATAAAACTGAACCGAACTGGTCAGCCGATTTTGCGGGCGACGAGTGGCGCTAAAAACAAAGTCACTGGGAAGACCCTGTTCCTTTTTTACCACGTCCCCACAATCAAGAGCTTTAATTCCGGGAGTATGAAGCGTTTGCTGCTGACTTTTGGAAAAACACTGGGAAAATGCGTCTGATATTTTTTGAAGATCGTAGGCTCTCGCTTCAGCTCCACACAAAAGAGCCACAGCCATTAAAATAGAAAAACCACGTACGTCAGCTTTAATTGCCATAGTGATGATTGTAACAAGAAGGCCTTAAGAGCCGAAGACCAATTTACCGCCGGGCCCAGGAACATGTCCCCATGTCCACCAGACCTATTCCTTGGCAAGTTGGAATTTCTCAAAACGCTGAAGCTCTTGTTCGATAAGCTTCTTATTGCCTTGTGATTTATGCTTCCCCAACCAACTCCACTGCTGAATCAGCAATCTCTGCTTTTGTCGGTCTGTCTTTAAGTCAAGAACAGCCACGGCTTGATCTCCAATAATCACAGGCAAGGTGAAGTATCCGTATTTTCTTTTTTCTTTCGGCAAGTACGCTTCAAAGCGATGGTCATAGCCAAAGAACATATTAAAACGTTTTCTTTGAATCACTAACGGATCAAACGGCGACAGGATGTGTGCCAAATCGTTGGCATCATCAATCCCCTCATCAAGATGAGAAGGCTCCATCCAAAACTGAACCTTTTCAACGCCTTCAACTTTGACTGGAATCAGGACGCCTTTACGAACGCGGGCCTCAAGACACTTGAGGATTTCCTTCTTTTGAGCGACCTTCTTCATATAAGAGGCCGACTCGACACTGATCAACCCTTGCGAGCGCAAAGCACGATCAATGTCATACTCAAAAACTTCCGCTGCCGTGGCTGCTTTGGGCCGTTTCGTCCAACCAAAATGACGATCTGTCAGTTCGTATTTCTTCAGCATCCCCTGTCGCTCACTAATGACTAAGTCCCCTCCGTTAAAAGCGCATTGCAAAGCTTTCTTGGACGGTTTTCTACTGGCCCACGGATGATCTTTGTCCACGAGAACTTCATCATTCACATCACGAATCGAAAGCGCCCCCTGCTTTTTAACCAGGGCCACAACTTTTTTAACATCCGCTTCCGTCACCGAAGAGTACCAATCGGAAGGATTCCGTTTTCTACGCTTCATATCGTTAATAAAATATTTGAAGTCATCCGTCGCGATGTACGCAAGAGCATGAGTCCAATACTCAAAGACAGCTTTATCTTTGCTTTGCGCCTGCTGCAGATGGGACTTTTTATAGTCAGGAATTCGCGAATATAAAATATGGTGATGGCATCTTTCGATCACACTGATCGTATCGATTTGCACATACCCCAGATGTTTGATCGCCTTCACCGTCGCCTTGGGACCACGGCCAAAATGATTCGACTCATGCAGGCCTTGGGACTTCAACCAAAGCGAACGAACTTGGGCTTTTGAGAGTGTGGGCTCAGACATCCGCTTGTGCCTATTCAGAATCCGGCCCTTCGCTCTGATCTCCAGCATTGTCATCGGCATCCTCAGAATCATCTGGCGGCAGTTCCGGCTTGGTCTTGGTAAGAGCTGGGTCTTGCACAGACGATGGAGTTTTAGCTAAAACCGTATTGCAGGCCGCTTTCACCTTAAAAAAATGTTTCCACATTTCTTCATTGGCCTTTCCCTTGATCTCGGGGTCTTGCAACTCGGACCCCATGTAGGAAGGCGTTTTAGCAAACTCCTTAAGGTGTTTGAGCTTGGGAATTTTGCGTTCTCCGTCGCATTCTCCTTGAGAAGCCTTTCCCCCTTCCGCAATAAAGCTAAAAGCTTTCATGGGAGGTTTCTTTTTCGCCCAAGCGGCAGAGCCGGGGGTCACCATCGGCTGAAGAAGTAATACACACGTAAAGATCACTAGTTTTTTAAATTTGATATTCGACATATGCAAAAATACTAGCAGGAAAACTGTCCCGGAGAACTGCAAATTTTACGATCGCTCCCTGCACCTAGCTATTTGTTGTGCATTGCGTTTCCTCGACTGATTTTGGTACCCACCTCGCATTCTACTTAATAAAGAAGGCCAGACGTATTTTGTCTGGCCTGGGATCTTTTTCCACTTATCGAGTCAGTCCGACTAAAACTTCCAATTTAGCTCTGGAACCGACAAGCTGGGTGCTTGAAATTTCCAGAACAATTCGCTGAAGACGAAGAGCATAATAAGGATCCAAGCGTCTTTGGGTTACAGAGTTTTTGCCGTATGTTCCCTCGATATCTCGCAATTCGACATGCTGGCCGGAAGCTGTGATCGCGTAAGCTTTGACCACTCTGAGTCCGCCTCCATTAGTTGCTAAACGAATCTCCGTTACCGCTCGACTCGTATTGATATTCAAAGTCACCTGCTCTGTCACCGCCTTGGGTGCTACAAAGACCCCAAGATTCTCCCAACTTGCCGTTACGCCATTTACATAGTCAGGATTTTGCGGGCGTGGCGGATAGTGAGGAGGACGAGGCCCCGGACGATTCGGTTGTTCTCTGTAAGCCACTCCCGAGTTGATGAGGCACTGATTTTTTTTGTTATCAAATGACTGGTTGGCACAATTTGAGATCTCAAAACTCTCAAAGGCCTTCCCCGCAATATTAGAAACACATTCCAACTTGCCGGAGTCAAAACTCATACTTCGACATACTTCAATAGCTCCTCTGTCAAAATATTGCTGGTCAGCCTGGCGGACCGCCTTAAAACAAGAGGCTTTGTTGCTATCAAAACTCATGCTTTCACAAATGGTCGCCGCGTCTCGAAAATCCGCAGCTTGAGTCAATGAACTTGCGATAAATACAGTAAATAAACCGACAAGAGCTTTCATAATCTTCTCCTTAATAATTTTTATTCACAGGCAACATGACCGTTAAAGCAGTAAACAGGCACATTCAGGCCCGGCGACGTGGTGTAGTTTAAAACTGACCAACTGGTATAACCCTTTTCCCAACATGCTTCTGCCGCGGCAGTTCTAAAGTTAGTCGCAGCAGAAGCGTGATGTTGTTCCGCCGAGGCAAATAAATAGCTGGAACACCCTCTCACTTCAGCCATGGCTTCGCGATCAATCTTTCTGGCAAAAGTGTTCAAACTTACCGCCAAGGTCATTACAAACAAAAGTGCTTTCATATAATTTCCTTTCTATGTTTCGTTCTTGATGAAGCGAATTTACGCCTTTTGAATCCGCCTGTCCCTGAACAAACCCGAACAAATCACTGTCGAATCTTTTGACACCTGTTGAATTCACAAGGGCATTCCCCTTAAAGATATAAGCTTAAAACCAAATAAACGGCCCTGGGCTGGTACGCGGCTTGATAACTCATTGTTATAAGGAGACTTATGATCTTGCCGACCCAACAAAGCAGAATCCTCGAACACCTTCACCAGGGACAAACCCTTGAGGCCCAAGCTTTGCTTTCTGAGATGAGGCCCGAGACCGCCGCAGATCAAGCCACCTGCTCTGCCCTTCAAGCCAAGATTTATCTTTATAACAGTGCTTATATGAAAGCGTTGTCTTGCTTAGAAATTGCTCTCAACTTCAACCCCTCAGATTTAGATATCTTATGTGATCTCGCCCTTTGCCACTTCCAATTGGGCTTGATGGCAGCCTTTGATGAGACTCTTCAAAGAACGACCCAGATACTAAAAAATGAAATGCCCTCTCTATCGACTCAAAAATCCCTGGATCATGCCATCTTCCTGGCAAAACTCCATGAAGAAAGAACCCAGCTTGATGAGGCCTCTGAGCTTCTCAGATTCCTTTCCAAAAAGCAGCTCTCTGTAACTCAAGAGCAAGTCCTTCGTATCCAGCTTTTACGATTGGCCGTCGAAAAGCGAGATGTGAAAACCGCCACCACACTTTATCCTTTGGTACTTAGAAACTCAGACCACAATCTGAATTTTGAAATCGAGCGTGAACACGTCCTGCTACTTGCGGACGCATTTCTTTTTGGCTTTAAGCAGGCTGAGGAACGCTTCTCTTATATTATCGGCAAAGATCTTAGCCGCGCCGATCGCGAATTTTTCCTGAGTGAGATGTGTGAAATTGCCATTCTTGCGAATCAAAGTGCTTTCCTTAAGAAAAATTCACCCTCTTTACAAAATGAAAATGAGTATGAAAAAAGTCAGGCCACACTCATCGCCGCATTTGTTCGTGGAGATGAGGCCCCCGCTTTATCTGTGATTCGCCTTGAAAAAAACCTCAGTAACACTTCCTTGCTTCGTCTTTTACGCCAGGCCTTGATTCTGTTTCCTCAGGCCCCCGACCACTCGCTATGGAGCTTGCGATACCGCTTTCACTGTCTACAAATAGCCTCTAAGGAACTGCGGGCGATTTTTCTGTCGGCATTAAATTCGACCACCGCAAAGATCATTCTGGATGCGGAATCAAAACAGGTGGCTTATGAGGGAAAAGAAAATGCTCTGCAATCTCCTCTATTCTGGCGACTTGTCACGGTCTTTAAGGACAATAAAAATGAAGCTTCATTGGATGAGGTCATACAGGTCGTCTATGACGAAATCCCGAATGAACAACATTTTGATCGCCTGCGCATCGCGATTTCTCGCCTAAATACTCAACTCAGAACCTCTCACGGCATTGAGTCTCTTTTTAAAGTTACAAAATCAAAGGTCACACTTCTCTTACCCATGGAGAGATCGGCATCATGAAAATTCTTATTCTTGGATTGCTTCTCTATTTTAGTTTGCACGCCTACGCCGAAAATGATTGGAAAGCTCATTCTGTTCCCGTGATGCCTGACTCCGAGCTTCAGCACATGATTGACGAGATTACGATCGAACTTTTCCGTTCCCCTATTAAAGAAGCCCTGTGTACGACTTATATGAATACCTACTCCGTTTATCATAGTCTTGGAGTCTCGCTCCGGGCCGCACAACAGGCCTTTTCAGAATGTCAGGAAATCCCCAGGGCCCCCAGTAAAATTTTAAGAAAGCAATACTACTTATCTTTTGTATCTGCCCCCACCTTGGATAGTTGGACTGATTTTGGAAATCGCACTTATCTTTTTGTTGACGACAACATGACAAGAGAACACCTTAAGTCCATGCTCCTGCATGAAATGGCAATTTCGCTGGACGCCAAAACCAACATGCTTTACACAACCTACCTCACGTATCTGGCTTCGGCGAACTCCAATACCAGCGGGTTCCTCTTCATTGATATTTCCAATTTAAATGACTACGAAAAGACCCTGCAGGCGGCCTTTAATCAAGCAACATGGAAGCCAATCAGCATGACCTTTGCCGCACTAAGAGCTTTCAACCTGGAACTGGCCGCCAACGGCACCCCCCAACTTTCAAATCATCAAAGCTGCGTGACCTCATTTATGGAGATACTGACGAAAATCAAAACTCTTCCGGCGCCTCCAAAGTCAGAAGGCGTTGATCAGATTGGCGAACTGCTGGCGGAGACGGTGAGCAATAAGACCACCCCCACTTCGAAAGAGCATGAAGCACAGATTCTTGAATTTCTTCTCTCAGATCGCCTCACTTTGAAAGACATTCAGAAAAAAGAGGTGACCTTCTGTCAGTTCATGACTCAACCTTTGCTTACGGGACGCACTCTTTACAACCTCTTTGGAGCCGGCCCACGACCGCGCCTCACAGGTGGTTCTGGAGGACAGGGAGGACAAAGTTCATTCACTTCTTCTTTGCAGTCCAACCCTCGCTTTCAAAAACCCGGAGGAGTCCCGGACCTATCGAAAGAAGACCTGCGTCTACAGCAGGCTATCGAGCAGCTTAAAAAAATAAAAGAAGGGCTTCCGCCGTCCAAGTAAGCAGAACAGGTTCTTCCCACTTAACCAGATAAGGCGATGAGTCAAAAAAGATAAGCATAAGTC
>NZ_JBLJBT010000043.1:0-133854 GCF_047637665.1 Bdellovibrio sp.
GGGATAAAGTTGTCTTCATAGTATTGATTCAGGAAATCCACCAGCCATTCGCGAGGATCCTCAACCGCGTCGTTGGGATCAAAATGCGGAAGGTAGTGTGACCTTGTGCCAATCACCCTTCCGGCACGAACGTGAACCGTTTCAATAAGACATCCACGCTCATCCCCGAAGTAACCAACCGCATCCTGGTCTTTTTCGGTGGTGTCGTTGATCACGGCTTGTTTTTCTAAAATCGCTTTGATGGCTTGAACGGAGTCCCGCAAACGCGCTGCCACTTCAAACTTTTCTTCCTCCGCCGCCAGCATCATCTTTTCGGTGATGGACTTCACAACTTTGCGATTTTGTCCTTTCAAAAAGAGTTTGGCTCCTTCGACTTCTTCGCGATACTCATTTTGTGAAATGTAATTCACGCAAGGCGCCGTACACCGACCAATTTGATAGGTCATGCAAGGGCGTTTGCGGGTTTTAAACATCGCATCTGTACAATCACGGATTTTAAAAGTTCGATTTAAAAAGCGAATCGTCCCTTGCACCGCCAGTCCCGAAGTGTAAGGACCAAAATACAAGGAACCATCTTTTTTAACTTTTCTTGCCAAATATAAACGAGGGAATTCATCCCCCCAGCTAAAACGAATGTAGGGATACGCCTTATCGTCACGAAGTCGGATATTGTATTTGGGACGATGTTTTTTAATCAAAGAGGCTTCCAGCAAGAACGCCTCCACTTCGGTTTTGGTCAGAATGTATTCAACTTCATTGATATTCTGAACCAGCAAACGCGTCTTGGGAGAATGATCCTTGCTGTCGTTAAAATAGCTGCGCACTCGATTGCGAAGATTCTTGGCTTTCCCGATATAAATGATTTTATCCGTCTGACTTTTCATCAGATAGACCCCACTTTGCGTGGGGAACTCTTTCACCTTATCGCGAAGTTCCTCGAATCTACTTGAGGCCATCCTTGAGCACCTCCGCACTTTCGGACTCAACCTCACCACTGCGAATACCCAGTTCAGCAATCTGCAGACGTTTGATTTCATCACGGACCTTGGCGGCTTCCTCAAACTCCAAGTTGGCCGAGTGTTCTTTCATTTTTGCGCGAAGTTTTTCAATCTCTTGCTGCAACTTATCCGGCTGATGGGCAAATTTATTCATAATTGCCCCCGCCTTATTTTCACCCTGCAAAACTGTGCTTGCCAATGTGCCGTCAAAAACTTCGCCCAGGCCTTCTTTAATTCTTTTACGAATTGATTGAGGCGTAATACCGTGGGTTTCGTTGTATTCCTGTTGGATACGACGGCGACGTTCCGTTTCTCCAATGGCCTTGCGCATGCTTTCCGTGATTGTATCGCCATAAAGAATTACACGACCGTTGATATTTCTGGCAGCCCGTCCGATCGTCTGAATCAGGGACCGCTCTGAACGCAAGAAACCCTCTTTATCCGCATCCGTGATACCGACCAAACTGACCTCGGGAATATCCAAACCTTCTCGCAGAAGGTTGATCCCGACCAAAACGTCAAAAACTCCCAAACGAAGATCGCGCAGAATTTCGGTTCTTTCCACAGTTTGAATTTCACTGTGCAGGTACTTCACTTTGATACCAAGATTTTCATAATACTCGGTAAGATCTTCAGACGAACGTTTCGTCAGCGTGGTGATTAATACCCGCTCTTTACTTTTGATTCTTTCGCGAATTTCTTTGAGAAGATCATCAACCTGGTGTTTCACCGGGCGCACTTCCACAATGGGATCAATCAATCCCGTCGGACGAATGATCTGTTCGACGATAACACCTTCGGATTTTTGCAGTTCATAGTTCCCTGGAGTTGCCGAAACATAGACCACCTTATCCATCATACTTTCAAATTCTTGAAAATTCAGAGGTCGGTTGTCCAGAGCCGACGGCAGACGAAACCCGTGCTCCACCAAAGTGGACTTTCGCGCCCGATCTCCTCGGTACATGCCCCCAATCTGGGGAACGGTGACGTGGGATTCATCAATAAAGGTCACGAACTCTTTAGGGAAGTATTCTAAAAGAGTGGGAGGCGGCTCACCCGGTCCCCGCCCGGTCATGTGACGAGAGTAGTTTTCAATGCCTTGACAAAAACCCATCTGCTCCATCATCTCGATGTCGTAGTAGGTTCTTTGCTCCAAACGTTGCGCCTCTAAAAACTTCATTTCCTGATTGAGCACGACCAGGCGCTCTCGCAGCTCTTCCTGAATCGTCTTAATCGCACGATTAAGATTGTCTTCACTGGTGACGTGGTGACTTCCGGGGTAAATTCCGACTTGATCCAACTCTTCAAGAACCTGCCCGGTCAGAGGATCAATCCACGAAAGTCTTTCAATAAAATCACCAAAGAACTCAACTCGCACTGCGCGCTCTTCTTCATAGGGAGGAAAAATCTCGACATTGTCCCCGCGCACTCGCACGGTTCCCCGTGAAAAATCAACGTTGTTTCTTTGATATTGAATACGAATGAGTTCCCGTAAAAGATGATCCCGCTTCATCTCGGTATTAGAGATAATTTGAATCATCATCCCTTCATAGGCTTCAGGTGAGCCCAAACCGTAGATGCAGGAGACCGAACTCACAATGATCACATCACGACGATCAAACAACGAACGCGTCGCTGAGTGGCGCATGCGATCAATCTGTTCGTTGATGGCGGAGTCTTTTTCAATATAGGTGTCGGTCGAAGGGATATAAGCTTCGGGCTGATAGTAATCGTAGTAGCTGACAAAGTACTCAACGGCATTGTGCGGAAAGAGTTCTTTAAATTCAGCATAAAGTTGCGCTGCTAACGTTTTATTTGGAGCCAGCACCAAGGCCGGCTGGTTGAGTTTGGCAATCGTGTGTGCCATCGAGAACGTCTTTCCCGACCCCGTGACCCCGAGCAAAGTCTGATGTTTCAAACCCGCCTCAAAATTTTCAAGCATCTGCTGAATCGCTCGCGGCTGATCCCCAGAAGGCTTAAACTCCGACACCAATTGAAAGTTCTTTTTAAACGAAGACCCCATCCCTCCAACTCTACCACGCCCCCCAAAAAGGTGCCTGGTGTTTTTTTCAGTCTACAATGCGTTATCGAGGTCCAGAAGGTCCAATTTTGCACAGTGACATCAAAGCCGCTTGCGTCCCAACCCGGTCCATCCGAAAGTTTCTGAATGAAATTATTAAAGCGCGGCCTTCCTGGTCTTATTCTTTTTTTGGGGCTTATTTCCTTTGGTGTTTATCTATTTTTAAAAACCACTTTAGCGCCCTTGGATGGACAGATTCAGATTCAAAATCTTTCACATCCCGTGACGATCACCCGCGATACCTTTGGGATTCCTCATATTCAGGCCGACAACAAGACCGACGCTCTCAGAGCCTTGGGATTTGTGATGGCCAGCGAGCGTCTTTTTCAAATGGAGTTGTCACGTCGAATGACCCAAGGAAACTTGAGTGAGGTTTTTGGCGAGGCCGCCCTCAAAAGTGATAAACTTTATCGCAGTCTGATGCTGAAAAGATCCATGGAGCGCATGCTGGAACTGGAAAAACGCGAGGGACGCTTCGATAACAAACTCTGGGCCGAGATGGAGGCTTATTTCGATGGCGTCAATCAGTACATAGAGACTCGCCCTCTCCCTTATGAGTTGCAAATTCTAAGAATAAAACCTCGCCCCTTCACTCCGCTTGACGCTTTTATTATGACCGGCCACATGGCCTATAGTTTTGGAATTGCACTCAAAGCCGATCCCTTGATGACTGAGCTTGCCAAGAAATTCCCTCGGGAGCAATTTCAGACATTGAGAAATGACCCCCTCACTGCCCCACTAAAAACCGCCGAGAATCATTTCTTTAAACCCTTTGAGCTTTTCACCGAAGGCCTTTTCTCTGCCTCCTTCGACGGCAGCAATGCCTGGCTGGTGGCCCCCCAGAGATCACAATCTGGCAAAAGCCTTTTTGCCAATGATCCGCACATTGGTTTTTCCTCCCCTTCCGTTTGGGTCGAGGCCCATATTCAAACTCCCGACTTTGAACTCTATGGCCATTACCTGCCACTCGTCCCCTTTGCGATCCTTGGTCACAACCGTCACCACGCCTGGGGCTTCACGATGTCTTTAGCTGACGACATGGATCTTTATCGCGAAACGCTGGATCGAGAACAAAAGACCGCTCTTTTTCAAAACAAACCCCTACCTTATCAAGAGTGGACAGAAACAATAAAGATCAAGGGCCAACCCGATCTGAATCTCGCCATGATTGAAACATCGCACGGGCCCTTGATGGATGAAGTCCTTAGTGACAAAGGTTTATCTCTCAAGTGGGCCTATCATCGCCCGTTAAATAATCCCATGAAATCCCTGCGCGAGATGGCCGAGGCTCACACACTAAAGGATTTTGAAAATGCTCTTCAGCATGCCACGGCCCCCGGGCTCAATGTGATGTATGCCGATGCCGAAAATATCGCTTGGTGGATTTTCGGGGATATCGCCGTGAAAAAGAATCCGAACTCAGACATGATCCTCGATGGAGCCTCCGGCGTTGACGAGTATCAAAAAGTCCTTCCCTGGGAGGAAAAGCCTCACTTGGTCAACCCTCCTCAAGGGTTTATCGTGACCGCCAATTCAAGACCTGCAGGACTCTCTTGGGGAATTCGCGGAGATTGGCAGGCCGACGACCGCCACCAAACCATCACCAAGGCGCTGTCAGAAAAAGATCTCTGGAGTGCTGAAGATTTTAAAGTTTTGCAAACTGAAAACTACAATTCTCAAAACAAACTCCTCCTGGAAAAACTCCTTGAGAATCTTGAGCTTGGCGCGAGTGATTCGCAAACTTATTCAAAACAACTTGAGTCCTTAAAAGCGTGGAATCTTCGTTCCGACAGCTCCTCCCTTGAGGCCGCTTTGTTTCATCAGTGGAACAACGAAAATATCCTTTTACTTCTAAGCGATTGGGAGGATGAAAAACGTCAGGCCTATCTGAACACTCCTTACGCCTGGTCTTTTTATAAAAAGGTCCTTTTAGATCCGCAATCGCAATGGGAAAAGGGAAAAGATCTTTCGCAACTTCTCACTCAAGGCTTCCTTTCGGCTGCAAAAAAAACAAAAGACAATCCGACCTGGGGAAGTCTGCACACGGTTGAGTACACTCACCCCTTGGGACGAAGTTTCCCTCTGAATCTTATTTTCAACCTAGGCCCCTACCCCATGCCGGGAGCTTATAATGAAATCAATAACAACAAAATGCGCGCCCTGGGGGGCGACTTCAAAGTGATCGCGGGCCCCTCCACTCGTCGAATCATCGATTTTGCGAACCCGCAAAAAAGTTGGGGCATCAATCCCATTGGAATATCAGGCCATCTTTTGTCGCCTTTTTATAAAGACCAAGTGCCGATGTTCTTAGAGGGCAAATACCGTCCGCAACTGATGGATGAAAAGGATATTGCGGCGACAAAAACTCACGAACTGAAGCTAATTCCCCCTGCCATGTAGAAGAGCAGATAAGAACCTTGTATCCTCACAGGTCCTGCGCAGAACCGCTTTCAAATGGAGCACTTTATGCCATCCTTCCTCTTAATACGGAGGATGAATCATGAAGTATGCCGTTGGTCTCTTAATATTTCTTTGTGTCACCCAAGGCTTGGCTTATCCCGGCGTCGGAGACAAAGTCCAGTGGACAGGAACCATCCGACTTCTTGATGGATCAAACACCCCTGTGCATATTTCCAAAGAAGTCAGCGCTTTCAATGCTCGAACTCATATGTGGACCATTAAACTTGAAACCACGTTAGGCGAAAAGAAGTCCTCTAAAGTGATGGAAGTCGCCGAACTTTACACACCAGAGAAATTCAAAACACTTATTGCGGGGTGCCTCTCTCAAGGGGGAGTCCTTGAGAAAATCACGGCCCCTGCGGGGACCTACGAAACCTGCAAGATCACGGAGACAACCCCGGAAGGACTTGTTGTCGAAAAATGGTGGGGGGATATTCCCTTTGGAGTGGTCAGCAAAAGCACCAAGGACTTCACAACCAAAGTGGATCTCAAAGATCTGGACTCTCTGCTGGCGGGTCTCTAAAGAGCCCTCGACTTCGCGAACTTGACTCACACTCTCAAAGCCCCTCCTTGGGATGACATGGAGCACTTAAATTGCGCCGCAAAGTATCAGGTATCATTAGACAATCCCAGACCTCCCCTGATACATTTGAGGGCTATGGAAACAGCAAATAATTTTCTCAAGCAGATCATCGAAAAGGATCTTGAATCCAAAAAACACACTTTCATTGTCACGAGATTTCCACCGGAGCCCAATGGATATCTTCACTTGGGTCACGCCAAGTCGATTTGTCTGAATTTTGGTTTAGCCCAAGAATACAAAGGTCGCTGCCATCTTCGCTTCGACGACACCAATCCCGAAACTGAAGACGTTGAGTACGTCGAGTCCATCAAAAACGACGTCAAGTGGTTGGGCTTTGACTGGAATGAGCATCTTTACTTTGCCTCAGACTACTTCCAACAACTTTATGACTGGGCCGTTTACTTGATCAAAGAAGGCAAAGCCTATGTCTGCAGTCTCAGCGAAGCCGAGCTGCGCGAATATCGCGGGAACTTCACAACCCCCGGCAAAGACAGTCCTTACAGAACCAGATCTGTGGAAGAAAACTTGAAACTCTTTGAGCAAATGAAAAATGGAGAGTTTGAAGAAGGCGCCCATGTTTTGCGCGCTAAGATCGACATGAAATCGCCGAATATGAACATGCGCGACCCCTTGCTTTATCGCATCCGTAAAGCGCATCACCATCGCACTGGTGACAAGTGGTGCATTTATCCTATGTACGACTATGCTCATCCTTTGTCCGATGCGATTGAGGGCATCACGCATTCCATTTGTACTTTGGAATTCCAAGATCACCGTCCCTTTTATGATTGGTGTATCGAAAATTGTCCAGTGACGGCTCATCCTCACCAGTATGAGTTTGCGCGCATGAACATGACCTATTTGGTTATGAGTAAGCGCAAACTTCTTCAGTTGGTAAAAGAAAAATACATGGATGGTTGGAGTGATCCACGAATGCCGACGATTTCAGGCATTCGCAGACGCGGTTATACTCCAGAGTCTATTCGCCTGTTCGCAGAGCGCATTGGCGTTGCCAAGGCTGAGTCTGTGATTGAGTATGACATCCTTGAATCCTGCGTTCGCGATGACCTCGATGCTCGCGCACATCGTGCGATGGCCGTTTTAGATCCCATTAAAGTAGTGATCGAAAATCTTCCGGCGGATTACAAGGAAGAACTAGAATCCTCCGTTCACCCTAAGAAGCCCGAATTGGGTAAAAGAAAATTCTACTTCACCAAAGAAGTGTATATTGAGTCCTCCGACTTCCAAGAAAATCCAGAGGCTGATTTCTTTAGATTGTCTCCCGGAAAAGAAGTACGACTTAGAAACGCCTATGTTATTAAATGCAACGAAGTCATCAAGGATTCTTCAGGGAAAGTTACAGAACTTCACTGTACGTACCTTCCCGAAACCAAAGGTGGAAAACCGACTTCGGATGGTCGAAAAATCAAAGGCATCATTCACTGGGTTTCAGCTTCCGAGTGCGTTGAAGCGGAAGTTCGTGTTTACGGTCGCCTGTTCTCTGTATCAGATCCAGAGAACACTCCAGAGGGCAAAGACTTTAAATCCAATCTCAATCCAGATTCTTTGAAAGTCGTAAAAAACGCAAAACTGGAAGTGGGATTGAAAGAGGCTTCTCTTGAACACAGATACCAATTTGAACGCGTGGGTTACTTCTGCTTAGACAGTCAAGACTCCAAACCCGGAGCCTTGGTGTTTAATATGACGGTCGGCCTGGCATCAGGGCATTAATCCATCGATAACAAATCAAAAAAGGTCCTCACCCCGAGGACCTTTTTGTTATTCTCGCCGGTTCACAAAGACTAATTGATTCTCATCAAGTCTTTAGCAACAACGCCTAATTTTAAATCATGAACCGCCTGGAGCGCCTCTTGTTCTGAAGAGAACGTTCGGTCTTTCAACGATTGCAAAACCTGCTCCGTCTCTTCTGCATACTCTTGAATCTCCACGTCTGTGTAACCAAGCTGTCGCAAAGATTCAACATCGACAGTCACGTCCTGCGAGTTTTCACTCAACAATAAAAGGGGAAATCCTATAATGATCCCCGCATAACCAAGTACATTATACTTTTCAGGCCGGGCCAGTTCACCAAACCCCTTTCGGGTCATGAGAAATACATAGTTTGTAGGCTGCTGGTCCGTCGAAACAGACGCCAGCGTCATCCAAACGGTAAACGGCAACGTAATGACGTCAAAAGCATGGGCGCTTCTGACTGAAAACGTAAGCAGACTCGCAACAAGAAGAGTTAGCATGTTTTTTTGAAATCCCTTTTTCATAAAAGCTCCTGTTAAATCAATATTTAATTTATTCGTTTCAGCATCATATTACGAGCACTCTCATTTAAGGATAAATCATCTGCCTATCCGGCGGCAGACTCTCTTCAAGCCAATATCGAGCAAGGGAGGTCACCTCTTTTTTATACAACCAAGAACCCAGAGTAGACCGCTTCGAAAGATCAATCTTCACTCCCTGTTTCGACAATGCATGAAGCAAGATATCAACACTTGAGAATAGCTCTCCAGACTGATGAGAGTTATAAAAATCTTTCCCATAATTTAATCCACACACACTCAGTCTGAATTTTTTAAGTTGCCCATTGTTCAAGCGCGAAGACAGTGATTCAAAATATCTCTTGGTTAAAACAATCTTTCTTCCATTGTCTTGAACCAGTATCGGCGCGCTGTACTGACTGATCCCATCAGCAAGGACTCCGTGAGAAACCCATACAACTTCGTCATATTCATCGCGCGTCAGACATCTCTCCACATCTTCCAACTGAGCCCGTCGAAACACATCAATTTGAGGTTCATACTGAAAAACAAGATTCACGAGTCGATCATACTGAGAGTCCTTTTCAAAAAAAGACAGTACACAAGTTCTCGCCTCAACCCTAGAGGTCATAACAACTATTGAAGCGACAGATAAAATGAATTTAAACACCGAGTGCCACATAAACTAGTTAATTCTCATCAAGTCTTTAGCAACAACGCCTAGCTTTAAACCATGAACGGCCTGGAGAGCTTCCTGTTCTGAAGAGAAGGTTCTTCCTTTCAACGTTTGCAAAACCTGCTCCGTCTCTTCTGCATACTCTTGAATCTCCACGTCTGTGTAACCAAGCTGTCGCAAAGATTCTGCATCAACGGTGACCTTCTGTGAATTCTCGTTCAACAATAAAAGAGGAAGTCCAATAACGAGCCCAACAAAAAGAAGTCCATCAATCTTTTTGAGCCCGGTAAGATCCTCCAGCCCCATTCGGGTCATAGCAAAGAAATACACTTTAGGCTTAGAGTCCGACTGAATAGATTCAAGTGTTAGAACAAGGGCCATCGGCGACATAACGATATCAAACGCATGGGCGCTTCTAACTGAAAACGTAAACAGACTGGCAACAAGAAGACTTAGCACAGCCTTTTGAAATCCCTTTTTCATTATTAACCTCCAGAAAAGTAATACTTTATAACTTTTCCGGCAGACTAGCGGGACTCCATGTGCCTGTAAAGGAGGCATTTTAATTGAGAGACTTCTCCCTATTAAACAGAGGCTAAATAACCATAATGATTATACAAAGAGAACTTAGTAGATTTTACTTACTCATCAGCATCATCTCAAACCCGCGCATTACAAACCTCAAGATGACGCTGTTGTAACGATTAAATGAATTGAATCTCCGTTACTTCGTCACTTCCCAGAAACTGCCTTCGGGAGTGTCACTCACAGAGATCCCCATGGCGGTTAACTTCCCACGAAGCTCATCTGATTTCGCAAAGTCCTTTGCTTCACGAGCTTTCGCTCGCTCTGCCACCAAAGCATCCACTTGTGGACGTTCAATGTTCATCTTTCTTAAAAGCATATCGTCCAGTTTCACCAAAAATTCATGAGCCGGTTCCTGGAATAGACTTAAAAGTCCGCCGAATTTTCTGACGAAATTCACAAAGGCCAGGGCCTTGCCTTGCACAGCAGGATTGGATTTAAGACCACGGCGCACTTGATTGTTAAACTGGCGAACCACCTCAAACATGGCCGCAAAGGCTTCCGGAGTTCCAAAATCATCATTCAACGCGGCTTCAATCTTCACCCAAGCCTCTTTGGTGATTTTCTCAAAACCAGGATCTACCGCTGTCACTTCAGGTGACAGATAGCTTTCCGCCAAAGACAACGCCGAATAAACTCGAGCCAGGCCCGCGACTGCCCTGTCAATGGCAGCATCACTAAAATCACTCATGGAACGATAGTGAACAGACAAGATCATCCACTTGTAGATCTCGGCGTTGTATGTCTCCATGAACTCGCGCATGGTGACGACGTTACCTAAAGACTTGGACATTTTCTGTCCACCGAAATTAAGCATATTGTTATGCATCCAGTATTTCACAAAGTGTTTCCCCGTGCAGCCTTCACTTTGCGCAATCTCGTTTTCATGGTGCGGGAAGATCAAATCCATACCACCACCGTGAATATCAATCTGCTCACCAAAGATTTTCTTAATCATAGCTGAACACTCAATATGCCATCCCGGACGCCCCGGTCCCCAGGGCGACGGCCATGAAACTTCTCCGGGTTTTGCCGCTTTCCACAATGCAAAATCCAAAGGACTGCGTTTCTTTTCATCCACATCCACGCGAGCCCCGGCTTGCAACTC
This sequence comes from Bdellovibrio sp., assembly GCF_047637665.1. Lineage (NCBI taxonomy): Bacteria > Pseudomonadati > Bdellovibrionota > Bdellovibrionia > Bdellovibrionales > Pseudobdellovibrionaceae > Bdellovibrio > Bdellovibrio sp. The sequence goes on from NZ_JBLJBT010000043.1 coordinate 10,761, forward strand.
ATCGGTGTTGCGACCACTGAGTTTGCCGTACCCTTGAAAAGACTCAATCGAGTACATAACGTCGCCTTGAGTTTCATAGGCTTTCTTATTTTCAATCAAGGTCTGCACCATCGAACGAATTTCATCCATATGCTCGGTGACCTTGGGATTGTGATCGTGAGGTCTTAGCCCCAAAGAAGCGAAGTCTTTCTTATATTCGGTGATATACATTTCCGAAAGATCATGAGGAGCAACCCCCATGTCGGCGGCGCGATTGATGATTTTATCATCCACGTCCGTGAAGTTTAGAGCATAAGTCACCTTATACCCCTGATTCTCAAGCCAGTTGCGCACAAGATTAAAGAACACAACCCCACGAAAGTTTCCCACATGAAGGAAGTTGTAAACGGTGGGACCGCACACATACATCTTCACCTGACCCGGGGTCAGAGGAATAAATTCTTCAAGCTGCTTAGACTGGGAGCTGTAAATCTTTTGAGACATGTATCACCTTATGTTGCCGCCAAAGCTTGTTCCGCTCTGGCAATCAAAGAGTCTTTTTTAAGAAGTGGCACCAGGATTTTTAATTCCGCCCCATGAGGCTTGCCAATGACAGCCACTCGAATCGGCATAAAAAGATGTTTCCCTTTGGCGCCCGTCTGATTTTTCACTTCATCTTGAAGCTTCAAAAACTCATCTTCAGTCATGTACTCCGATGGGAACGCTTTCACCAGATCTCTCCACGCAGTCAAAACTGCCTTGGTCGGCTCCCATTTCAAAGTTTCTTCAGCCTCTGGCAAAATCACATAGGATTTATCATTCAACGGTCTGTAGAGTTCAATCGCATCCGCGAAGGTTTCCATGTAGTTCTTAAATAACGCCACAGATTTTTCCTGCCATACCGGGTCCGTGGGTAACTCCATCTGCTCGCGCGCCAAGAAAGGCTGAATATGATTCCAGATTTCCATATTCGGAAGCGCCCGCAAATGCATCGAATTCATCCACTTAAATTTCACACGGTCAAAGATCGCTCCTGACGGATTCAAGCGAGAGACATCAAAAGCCTGAATCATATCTTCCACCGTCATGATCTCTTTCCCTTCTGGATGAGACCAGCCAAGAAGAGCAATAAAATTCAATACTGCAGAATTTAGATAGCCTTCTTCTTTGAGCTGACCACAAGCCACAGCGCCTTTACGCTTAGAAAGTTTTTGGCGGTCCTCATCCAAAATCAAAGCCATGTGGCCAAACTCAGGAGTTTGCCAGCCCATCGCCTCATAGATCATCATCTGTCTTAAGGTGTTAGGAAGATGCTCTTCCGCGCGAAGCACGTGGGTGATCTTCATCATATGATCGTCGATCACGCAGCAGAAGTTATACACCGGCATTCCGTCAGAACGCAGAAGTACAAAATCCCCCACCATATCCGATGGGAACTTCACCTCACCGCGCACGATATCAGTGAAAACATAGTCTTTTGCTAAACCCTTGGTTTTAAAGCGCACCACACCTTTATGGCCGGCTTTGATATGCTCTAAAGATTTCGCTAAAGGCCACTCCTGATAAGGAGAGTTCACATGCGGAGGTTGACCGGCAGCCTTGGCCGCTTCTCTTTGTTGCTCTAACTCTTCATCCGTCAAAAAGCAGTAATACGCTTTGCCACTTTGAAGAAGTTTATCTGCAATCTCTTTGTAAATCGGAAGACGTTCACTTTGACGATAGGGACCATAGGGGCCCACATCTTTGAGAGTCACAGGGTCCACCCCCTCATCCCAAAGAAGATTCAACCACACCAAATCATCCACCACTCCGCGCAGAGATTCTTCGGTGGAGCGAGCTTCATCGGTGTCTTCGATACGCAGAATGAATTCCCCTTTGTTCTTTTTCGCAAAGAGATAGTTATAAAGAGCTGTTCTAGCTCCGCCGACATGCAAATAGCCCGTCGGAGACGGTGCAAAACGAACGCGAACATGAGGGGAAATTTTTGAGGTCATGTGAGATACTCCAACTACCCAAGCGCAAATAAAAAAGGCCTGGTTTAGAAAAACCAAGCCTTGAATTTATTACGTTTTTTGACTGGCGTCTAGGGCTCGTGCTTAACCCGTAATCCCAAAAATCGCTTTTACTTCTTCTTCTTTGAAGAGCTCTTCTTGGCTGGTCGCCAAAGTGAGTTCTTTTAAAAGAAGGCTGCGAGCAGAATCAAGCATTTTACGCTCTCCGAAAGACAGCTCTTTGTCTGCTTTCAAAAGGAATAAATCGCGTAAAACTTCAGCAATTTCAAAAACCGAACCCGTTTTGATCTTTTCCATGTACTCACGATAACGGCGGTTCCAAGTTTGATTGTCGATTTTGATGTCTTTTTCTTTAAGAATTCCAACAACCTTAGATGCTTCTGCTTTAGAGATGATGGGACGAAGCCCCGCAGATTTTACGTTTGTAGTCGGGATCATGATCTTTAGGCCCGTGTCTACCAACTGCATATTGTAAAATGTGGTCTTAGTACCCAACATTTCTTTGGTTTCAATAGAAACCACTTTTACAACGCCGTAGCCGGGATAAACTGCATTATCACCGATAGAGAACGTCAGCATCAAGAACCTCCCCCGAAAATTGGACAGAGTTACAACCTCGACAGTTCTATCAAATTTGACACGAGTTATCAAACCAGAGCGGTGTGTAAGGAAATATTTTCAGAGCCTCTCTCGAATGCAAAAAGCCTGAACAGAGTCAGGCTTTTTGCAAGTAATTTAGCTATGTTAGCTCAATTAACTAGAGCTCTTTTGCGGTATAAACAAGGGCGTAAGCTTGAGCCCCGCTTTTCGCCTGAGGGATCTTGTAACCCTTAACAGTCAATTTATAGGTTCCCGCAGGAAGACCCGACTTTTCGATCATCTCCAAGTTATTGATATGATCGTTCATGCTTAAAGTTTGCCCGTTAGGTAGAGTTAATACTAAATCCAAGTCATTCACCAAGGCCTGAGCCGCATTGGAAGAGCCCGGAGCATCTGTCCATACGAGGTTGGCGTAAAGACTGCCCGTCTTAGACAAAGTAAACTCATAAGAAACCTCCGCTCCTTGAGCCACCCCTTGGCGGTTATCAACAAGCTTTGTTTGGGATCCTAGGTTTACGATATTTGAAACATCCACACGCCCATACCCCTCATCTGAGTTGGGACGACGAGTAAGGATCTCTTGCCCACGAGCGGCACCGATCTCACCGAATTGGCCTGGATACATATCCACCGCTGTGTGAATCATCGTCGCTTTCATCAAAGCGGCAGACGGGTTTTGAATTCCCAATTTTTCTACAAGAATCTGACGAGCCACAGCCACAGCCCCTGCTGTCAGAGGAGTCGCCATTGAAGTACCACCAGACCAAACATAGTCTTTATTATAAGCGCCCCACAAATCAGATGCGTCTTTGGTTTGTGATTTTACGCTCAAGATATTTGTTCCTGGAGCCACGATATCAGGCTTCACGCGACCATCTTGTGTCGGTCCACGCGAAGAGAACATCGCAATACCATTTTCATTGTTAGAAATATAGTCGCTGTAGATAGGTTCCGTCGGCCACTCATCTTTAGCGGCTCTCAACTTGCTGATAGGAACCTGGATACCACCGGTAGAAACTTTGTTCTCAGAGGCACCGACAGTCAGAACGTTTTTAGCCGTTCCAGGGGACGCCATCGAGTTCGCATCAATACGACCGTCTTTGTTCTTATCAGAACCGCTGTTACCTGCGGCAAAAAGAACCAACATATCAGGATTTGCGTAAAGCCATTCATCCACTTGAACAGCGAAGTTATCGTAAGCACCAAAAGTACGAGCTCCACCCCAAGAGTTTGTGTGAATACGCGCGCCATCAGCATAAGCTTTTGCGAAAAGATCGCCCAATTTCGAAGGAACACTGAGGTTCTTCATCATTGGAGACCACATTCCCTCAGCCACCATTTTCGCCTCATAAGCGCCGCCCTTCAAAAGGCCCTTAGACGCTGTTCCTCGGCCCATCACAGAACCCGCTACGTGAGTTCCGTGTCCCATCGGATCATCCCAAGTTTTTGACCACAATCCAAAAGGGTAACCCGAAAGAATGCCACCAGCGAAATCCTGGTGAATCGAGTTCACGTCACCTGAATCCAAGCCCGTGTCGGCCATAGAAACCGTTTGCCCACGTCCGGTGTAACCCAAAGCCCAAGCCGCATCAAATTTCATCACGCGTGTTCCGGGCTCATCACCGGTCAAATCAGAATAGTCCCCTGCTGCCGATGCCTTCACGTCACCCGCGACATTTTCATCCATCAAGAAATGGAAGGATTCAATCTCTGGAGTCGGCTGAACGTGTTCAACCCCCGTCAAACCGGCCACCTGAGACACCACACCGCGAGGAACTAAAGCCATGATGGACTTTCCATCAACAACTTGAAGTTCTACTTGAGGGTTTAGTTTTGCAATTTTATTGGCAATAGCTTCCGTTTCTGAAGCTTTAAAGGTCTTTACCAAAACACTTTCAACAGAATCTTTATTGAAAACACTCGCGACAGAAAAGTGAGTGCTCACTTTGTATGAAGGAGAATATTTAACGATCGCCTGAACTCCCGAGTGAGAATTCTTAAAGCTCAACAAGCCAGCGTAAGTCCCACGCACAACCAAAGCGTCATCAGGAAGATACCCAAAAACCTCAAATTGAGATTTCATTTGAGCCTTGTCTTGCTCCGTGATCGCTTTCTTGAATTGTACGATGTACTCAGTCGCCTGAGCCTCCATCATCCAAGAAGCTGCATAGTTGTTTGTGATTTTATTTGTGTCGATAGCCCCGGCGTTCAACTTAAGAACTGTTCCTGCCTGAGCCACACTGACAGACAATGCCGCCATAGTCGTGATGCTTTTCACAAGACGAATCATCATTTACCCCCTCTACAGGAGAAAATCAGATCACGACCGAAGTCGGGTATCAATCAGGAATGTTTATTATGCCGCACTGAGCGAAAGCTCTAGGGCGTCCTAGAGCTGATGAGCCATCACAGCCAAAGAAAGATTCCCGGCGGTTTTACCTTTGGAGTTCGTGCCAAACTCCATTTCTTGGTTCTCAGGGGCAAAAATCTGTGCGCGTTCGGTGATTTTAGACTGCCCCCGCACCCGTCTTGTCACTTGAACATCCATAAAAAGACCGTCTTTTTTATTTACCTGAGATTTTTTTGAGTAAACCTCCACCAAGGTTTCCGTTTGTCCGTCATCAGAGAACTGACTGATAAAACTCTTTTTCCCTGATTTTGCCACGGTATTGATGGAAATCGGCGACTGCCCTTTGATGCCAACACGCATGTTTACTTGATAGTGGGGCGCTGCCCCCGCTGAAATAGATACGAAAATTGATGCTATAACACTGCTGAGAATTCTTTTTTTCATCGAACACATCCTTGTGATCTCTGCTAACAGGATGACAAAGATATTTTTAGGACGCAACAGAAAATCTTCTTAAGCGATTCCTGCCAAAGCCGCAGGCCCATGTTCACGCAAAAGCTCTTCACGAAGTCCCTTATGATCGGCAAAAGCAAGTTTGGGATCTTTTCGCAAAACCTCAAACGCCGCCTCCCGAGCTTGCTGCAAAACTTGCATGTCACGCACCAGATTCGCAAGCTTAAATCCCGAGAGACCTGACTGACGAGTTCCCATGAATTCTCCGGGACCACGCATTTCAAGGTCAAATTCGGCGATTTTAAATCCGTCAGAGGTTTTCTCCATCATCTCGGTTCGCTGACGTCCCTCTTCGGAGACCGCATAACCCATGATCAGAACGCAAAAACTCTTATATTCCCCCCGTCCAACCCGTCCACGGAGCTGATGAAGCTGAGAAAGACCAAACCGTTCGGCATGTTCAATGATCATGATGTTGGCGTTGGGCACGTCCACGCCCACTTCTATCACGGTCGTTGATACCAGCACTTGAATCTCATGACGACGGAACTGCTCCATCACCTGCTCTTTTTCATCCGGCTTCATCTTCCCGTGCAACAAGCCGAATTTAACTTGAGGGAACTGCTCTTTAAGCTTTTCATACTCTGAAACAGCATCCTTTAAATCAATCTTTTCACTTTCTTCCACCAACGGGTAAACGATATAAGCCTGACGCCCTTTTTGAAGTTGTTCGAGCATGAACTGCAGGGCCTGAGGACGTTTACTTTCATACGTCACGCGAGTCTGAATCGGACTGCGACCAGCCGGCATCTCGTCAATAATAGAAACGTCCAAATCCCCATAAACGGTCATCGCCAAGGTTCGTGGAATAGGGGTTGCGGTCATGACCAAAAAGTGGGGGGAGTTTCCCTTATTTTTAAGAACCCCTCTTTGCTCCACACCAAAACGATGCTGTTCATCAATGATAACAAGGCCCAAGTTTGCAAACTGCACTTCATCTTCAATCAACGCGTGGGTTCCGATAATCAAATCCACCTCCCCCGCCTGAAGAGAAGCCAGAACCTGTCGGCGCTCTGCCGCTTTGGTTTTTCCAACCAACAACGCCAAACGAAGCCCCAAGGGCTCCAAAATCTTCTTGGCATTTTTGAAGTGCTGTTCGGCAAGAATTTCTGTCGGCGCCATCAGGCAGGATTGGTAACCACTTTCAGCGGCGTAAATCGCCGCCATAAAACTCACCAACGTCTTCCCACTTCCCACGTCCCCCTGAACCATGCGATGCATGGGGTGAGGCTTTTCAAGATCTGCCTTAATCTCACTGAAAACTCTTTTTTGAGCGCCGGTCATCTCAAACGGCAACGCCTGCAGCAAACCTCTAAGTTTTTCACCCTTATTTTGAATCTGCGGGGCCCCTTCTTTTTGGAATCCTGTTTTGCGCGAGGCCAGATAAAGTTCTAACCAAAAAAACTCATCAAAAATAATTCTGCGTTGAGCGGCACTTTTAAACTCCGCATACTCCCCGGCTTTATTGGGATCAGGAAAATGAATTTCTTTAAGAGCGTCCTTGCGAGGTTTCAACTGATACTTTTCCAAAATCCACTTTGGCAAAGCTTCTGGAGGCCATTCTTCAATTTGCGCAAAAGCCTGACGAACGAGCTTCATGATTTTGGCCGTGGCAAGCCCCTCAATTTCCGTGTACAGAGGGATCAACGCATCTTGGGTTTCTTCATCCGGCTCGATATCCCGAATGTCGGGGTGATGAAACTCAATTCGCCCGCGATACTCGATCACCTTCCCGACCACACGCACTTCCGTAAAAGGTTTGAAGCGTTCAAAATACCCTTTGTACGGGACGCGGAAGTACTTGCAATGAATCTGTCCCGAGGAATCGCGCACCACCACATCGTACATTTTGCGAGAAGATCGCCCCATATTGATACTATGAACAGCCACCACCTGCGCTTTAATACTGACGATATCATTCACTTTGAGACTGGAAATGTTACGAGCGGCCCTTTGATCCTCGTAGGCTCGAGGATAGAACTCAAAGAGATCTCCCAAAGTCTTTAATCCCTTCCGCGAGAAGAGATCGCCAAGCTTGGGACCAACCCCTTTAAGGTACTGAATGGAGGTGTCTAGACGAAGGGCCATGGTCTTCGATTATTCAGGATTTTGTTTCTAAGTCAATGTATCCATGGCAGAATTTTACTATGGATTCGTCATATTTCCGTATTCGCCTGAGCACCATCCGCCCTGACAAAGTCACTAGCTTCAATATCTATCTGTACGTAGATCAAAAGTATCTTTTGTATTTACGCGAAGGGGATCGCCTGTCTGACGGAAAGATCAAAGCCCTTCACGGTAAAGACACCGGTGACTCTTTTTTTGTGAAAGTCGAAGACAAACAAAAATACCGCGACTGGGTTCGCGAAGAAATGAACTCAAGTCTTATTGATCCTTTTGAAAAAGCCAAAATTCTTCGCGAATCTTCCGTGGCTTTAATGGAGGATCTTTTTGAAAATCCCGACGTCAACAAAGCTCTTGATGACTCTCGCCCGATCATCAAAGACTTTATCGATCTGATGGAAAATGCTCCCGAGGCGATGGGCTTTATGATCTCTTTGTCGGGGCATGATTTTTACACTTACAATCACTCTTTGGACGTCAGCATCTACTCTTTGGGACTAGGAAAAGCTCTGGGTTATGATGCGCCGACCTTGGAAGAACTCGGTGTCGGAGCCCTTTTTCATGACATCGGAAAACGCAATGTCAGCTTGGACATCCTGTGCAAAAAAGGCGGTTTGAGTGACGCCGAGTGGGAGCAAATGAAAATGCACCCACAGTATGGACTGGTTATTTTAAACAACCACCCCAACATCAGTGATGCCATCAAAGCCGCCTGCTTTGAACATCATGAGTCTTGGGCTGGCAATGGCTACCCTCAGCAGATTGTGGGCGAAGAGATTCATCCTTTCGCACGTATTGTCGCCATCACGGACACCTACGATGCCATGACGACACAAAGATCCTACAATGTGCCCATGGCCCCCGTTGACGCCGTGACGATGATGAAAGAAAAACTGGCAGGACGCTATGATCCCGACATGCTAAAAGCCATGTACTCAGTGCTGTTTAAGATCAAGGTGGCCTCATGAAACTCATCTTTCAAACACTCGCCCTGGTTGTCAGCATCCCTCTTGTCGCTTTAGCTCTTGAGCCCTCCAACCCTGCAGGATTCTGTGATCGCTTTATCGCGGACGCCGATGTTGAGTTTTGCAAAGCCCGCATAGAAAAAGACGAAGTTGACTGGTACGCCGCCACCGTCTGCAACTTACAAAATGACGACAAAGCTTTCTGGAACTGCTGGGACAGCATCAAAGGAAAGAGTTTCAACCCTCAAGCCCTTGAAAAATGCGGAGAAACTCAAGACTTCTCTGACGAGCAGCGCCAAAACTGCGTCAATGGCGCCAATAGCGGCAGAAAACCCGCCTCGCACAGTGATGGACTTTATCAGCCACTGAAACTCAAAACTAAAAAAAAATAAGCGAAAAAACCTCAAAAACCAAAAACAAATCTTAACAAAACCCTGACCATCACAAAGAGATGAATGGGGCATATTCGGCTCAACTTTTACTTTTGCAGAAAGTGGGCCTCTATGAAGACATTGTTATTTGTTCTTTCAACGATCTTGTCAGCAAAAGCGTCTGCCGTGTATTCGATGAACGACTGCTCTGCTGATGCCGAAGGATACCTTGTTAAACTTGGCTACACGCAACCCGCGGAACTTATGGGCTACACTCCTGAAGGCGTTCAAATCTATCACGTCCGAGTCAATCAGCACGGCGGAGATGCCGCTTACGAAGTCGTTGTCGACTCTAGCTGCGACTACATCTCGCATCGCCTGTTGTGGTCTGAATAATTCCCAACTATCCGAAACGGCCTGTAATGTAATTTTCTGTGCGAGGATCCCGAGGGTTCGTATAAACCTGATCACTGGCTCCGAACTCGATCAAGTCCCCCAAATACATGAAGGCCGTATAATCAGAAACCCGGGCCGCTTGGTGCAAGCTGTGAGTCACAATGGCAATGGTGACGTCCTTACGAAGTTCTTGAATAAGCTCTTCGATGTGACGTGTAGAAATAGGATCCAGAGCCGACGTCGGTTCATCTAACAACAAAATTTCAGGCTCAGTTGCCAAGGCGCGAGCGATACAAAGACGCTGCTGTTGCCCCCCGGAAAGAGCCGTGGCCGAAGAGGTCAGACGATCTTTCACTTCATTCCAGAGTCCGGCTTGCTGCAAAGAACGTTCAACACGCTCTTCGATAAAACTTTTCTTTTTGACTCCACGAACTTTCAACCCGTAAGCGACATTTTCATGAATGCTCTTCGGGAACGGATTGGGTTTTTGAAAAACCATTCCGATGCGCATGCGCACTTCCATGGGATCAATGTCCTTACCAAGAATATTGCGTAGATCTGGATGAAGTAGGATCTCCCCTTGATAGTTCGCATTGGGATAAAGATCGTGCATCCGATTAAAGCAACGCAGTAACGTGGTCTTCCCGCACCCAGAAGGACCAATCAAAGCCGTGACACGATTTTCATAAATCGGCAAAGTGACGCCATTAAGGACCTGTTTATCCCCGTAGGAAAAAAGCAAATTTTTGACTTCAGCACGAAGTTTTAATTCCATAGATACTACCACTTCATCTTTTTACGGAAGCGAGAGCGCAAATAAATCGCCCCCCCGTTCATGATAAGAGTCATCAACAAAAGAACGACCCCGGTTGCCGCCGCATTCACGTGGAATTCAGGCTGAGGACGGGACAACCAGTTGAACATCTGAATCGGCATCACGGTAAAAGGATCCATGAGCCATTTAAAATTCACAAAAGGAAAGTGCCCATCAATGGGCGCCGTCGGCAAAAAGGCAATGAACGTCAACGCCCCGATCGTAATCAAAGGCGCTGTTTCGCCAATAGCCCGAGACAAAGAAATAATCACACCCGTTAAAATACCGCCCGAGGAATATGGCAAGATATGATATCGAATGGTCTGCCACTTGCTGGCGCCCATCGCATAACTCGCCTCGCGAATTGTATTTGGAATCGAGCGGATCGCCTCGCGCGTGGTGACAATGATAATAGGTAAAACCAAAAGCCCCAGGGTCAATCCCGCAGTCAAAATGCTTTGCCCCAGCTTAAGTTTATAAACAAAAAGCCCCAGTGCCATCAGACCATAGGTGATCGACGGAATCCCGGCCAGGTTGATGATGTTCAGCTCAATGATTTGCGAAACCCAGTTTTTCTTCGAGTACTCTTCAAGATAAACCCCGGCAGCCACCCCCAACGGAATGGCACAGAACGCCGTCGTGAGCATAATGCAAAAAGACCCGACCCACGCCGAAAGGATCCCCGCTTTTTCCGGGAATCGAGAGGGGAAACTTGTAAAAAAGGCCGCATTAATACGCGGAACACCCGTCAGCGACAGATCCACAATCAAGGTCAAAAGCGTCACCAAAGCAAAGAGCAATGACAAAAGACCCACCATCGCAAAAATAAAATCCCACATCTGACGGCGCTTGATATTCGCTAAGATATCTTGAGAAGGTTTCATCACTCTTTCTCCTGAAACTTTTTACGCAGCCATAGACCGATAATATTAAAACAAAGTGTCAGAACAAGAAGACTCAAACCCGCCACATAGATGGATTGATAGCCGATAGAGCCATGCGGTAAATCCCCTAAACTGACTTGCACGATAAAAGCCGTGATCGTGGCTGCAGGCTGAGTGGGATTCAAGGTCAGATTGGGCTGCATCCCCGCCGCAATCGCCACGACCATGGTTTCGCCAAGGGCCCGAGAGATCCCCAGGACATAGGCAGAAGTCATACCCGAAAATGCAGCCGGAATGACCACACGGAAGGCCGTCTGCATCCGCGAAGCCCCGACAGCAAAAGAAGCCTCTCGCAAGTGCCCGGGCACCGCTCTCATCGCATCTTCACTAAGACTGCTGACATAGGGAACAATCATCACGCCAATAACAATACCTGCACTTAAAACGTTAAATCCCCCCATGGATGGGATGATTTTTTGCAAAAGTGGCGTCACAAAGAGCAAAGCAAAGTAACCGTACACCACGGTAGGAACGGCCGCCAAAAGCTCTAGGATCGGCTTCAAAACTTCACGCCAGGACGGACGAATATATTCACTTAAAAAGGCCGCGGCCACTGTTCCCAATGGAATCGCGACGATCAGGGCAATCATCGTGGATAAGAATGTGCCACTCAACAGAGGTAAAATACCATAACGAGGATTTTCAAAAAGGGGCGTCCACTCGGTCCCCGTCAGAAACTCCTTCAACGAGACATGAGCAAAAAAAGGCAGACTCTCGGTGACTAAAATACCCACGATACCGATGGTCACCAAAACAGAGGACGCCGCCGCCAAGAAAAGCAGAGTTTCGATCACCCGCTCTCTTAAACGACGCATCCGCCGAACAGGATGATCGGCGGATGTAAACTCAGATAATTTTTTGAGTTGATTTTTTGTCACTGGCCTAAACTACAACGAACCTTCACGTTTCATCAACTGTTCAATTTTAAGTCCCACTTCAGAGTGTCCCCCAAAGACCGTTCCCAACTTGTTCTTTTTCACATGCTCTTTGCCCATTTCATAGGCTTTAGCAGGAAGTGGAACGTATTTTACCTGGGGCACAATCGCCGCCGAATTATCCAAATAGAAACCTACGAAGTCTTTGACTTCAGCCTTCTTCAGGGAAGCTTCGTTCACATAGATAAAGATCGGACGAGACAACGGGAAGTAAGTTCCAGCCTCTACCGTGGCACGCGATGGCAAAACGGCTTCGTTCTTTTTAGGAGCTTTTTCTCCACCCACGATCCCTACGATTTTAAGTTTGCCCTTATTTTCTTCATAATAAGCCAAGGGCACATACCCCAAAGAATACAGATCATTGGAAACGCCGGTCACAAGAGTATTGTCATCTTCACTGGCAGTGTAATCACCACGAGACGACTTGGCTTTTCCAACAATAGCCTCCGTAAAGTAATCAAAAGTTCCAGAGTCCGAACCGGCTCCATAAAGCTTTAAATTTTCTTTCGGCCATGCCGGATTCACATCGCTCCACTTCATGACTTTTCCTTGAGCTGTGGGCTCCCACATTTTCTTGAGTTCATCCACCGTGATGGATTTAAGCCATGTATTTTTAGGATTTACCACGACCGCCGTTGCATCATAGGCGATAGGGATTTCAAGAAATTTAATACCCGCTTTACGGCAGGCCTCTAGCTCTGACGACTGCACGGGGCGAGACGCATTTTGAACATCTGTTTCTCCACGGCAAAACTTCTTAAAGCCGCCGCCGGTTCCAGAGATACCCACCGTCACGCGAACTTTTCCTTTTTGCGCCGTTTGAAACTCTTCCGCCATCGCCTCGGTGATCGGAAAAACAGTGCTAGAACCGTCAATCTTAATAACGGGAACCTGAGCGTGAGCCCATGATGCTCCAACAACCAAAGAGAAAGATAGAATCATATTTTTAAGCATAGACATCTCCTGTACGGATATAGGTCTAGCACCATAATGCCGCCCTGTATTGTTAAGGTTTTATTTAGATTTAGCCGTTTCGCGTTACAGAAGAAGTGGGTAAACTGGGGGCGATGGAAAAAAAGTATCTCGCCGATTCAGCCAATATTTTTGACAAAATCAACAAGGCTATTTCTCACGCGGTCTATATTTTCGATCTCGAAAAACAGATGGTCGTTTGGAGCAACGAACGCGGCCAAGAACTCTATGGCTACTCCAATGAACAAATCCGCAAGATGGGCACCGACTACTATGCCAAAGTGATGCACCCCGACGACATCCCTCTCCTTCATGAGGCGGGGCTCAAATCCAAAACTCTCAAAGATGGAGAAGTTCTGGTTCTGGAATATCGGTTTAAAGACTCTGCCGGAAATTACCATTGGATCAATGATCGAGTGACCGTGTTTACTCGCAACGAACACGGCGAAGCCACCGCCGTCTTGGGTGTGGCCACGGATGTGAGTGAACGCAAAGCTTACGAAGACACGCTTAAAAAAACCATCGACAAATTAAACCTCTCCTTGTCAGCTGCCAATCTGGGCACTTGGGAGTGGAACCTGGACGACAACTCTTTGGTTTGGGATGAGCGGATGTATAAAATCCACGGGATCTCCACACACCTTTCAAGCTCTCTCGTCCAAGAGGTTCGCAACCGCACCCATCCCGAAGACCTCGAAGCCAACGCGGCGAAAATCCGCGAAGCGATGGAAAAAAAACAAGACTTCTATCTCACCTACCGGGTCACCTACGAAAATCAGGAAGTGCATCATATTCGCTGTTACGGAAAAATTTTAAGTTATTCCGGAACCCACCGCGCTTATGGAGTCGCCTGGGATTCGACCGAAGAGGTTCTCACCGAACGCCAGATTGCCGACGCTCGAGCGAAACTGATTTCCTCCACCAAGATGGCCGCCCTCGGAGAAATGTCTGGCGGCATTGCCCATGAAATCAACAACCCTCTGACTGTCATTCAGGCTCGCGCCTTTCAGCTTTCGCAAATGGTGGAAACCAACAATATTGATCCAGAGAAGATCAAACAAGCCTCCGAAAGCATCAGCAGAACTGCAGACAAAATTGCCCGCATCATTAAATCCTTGCGCTCTTTTGCACGAGAAGGAACCTACGACCCCTTTGAGGTCGTTCCCGTAAAACAAATCATCGAAGAGACTTTGGAATTTTGTCGCACGCGTTTTTATAATCACGGCATTGAAATTGAGATTCCCGATATAGATCCCGATCTTGAAGTCGAGTGTCGTCTTATTCAGATTGAACAAGTTCTTTTAAATCTCCTCAACAACTCTTTCGATGCCATCCAACATCTTGAGAACAAATGGATTCGCGTGACCGTCAAGGAACTGGTGGACGCTATCGAACTCTCAGTGACGGATTCTGGCAAAGGAATCGCTGACACCATCGCCGAACAAATCATGCTGCCCTTTTTCACCACCAAGGAAGTGGGTAAAGGAACGGGACTGGGTCTAAGTATTTCGAGTGGGATCATGCGCAGCCATAAGGGCTCTTTGACTTTGGCTCAGGGAACTGAAAACACGACCTTTGTGATTCATTTGCCTAAATGGCAAAACGAGGAAGCCCTTCATTACTGACAGCGAGAGCAGACACCGAAAAAATCCAGACGATGGGAAACTTGTTTATATCCCATCTCTTCAACCATCTTGATGTGCTGATCAAGATCGCAAATATGCAAAGGCTCTACACGTTGGCAGTGGCGGCAAATCACATGGTGATGATGGTGACCAGACTCCAGAGTCAACTCAAAGCGGGCGACACCATCGCCGAATTCCAAACGTGAGACCAGGCCCGCCTCTTCGAACTTTTTAAGAATTCGATAGATCGTCACCAAATCCATTCCCTCGGACTTATTATCAAATTTTCGAAAGATCTCATCCGCAGAAATAGGATCCGGATGGTTGAGCAGGATCTTCAACAATTGAGACCGCTGCTGGGTGATTTTCATCCCCGCCTTGCGCACCCTCTCGTTGAGAGATTCAATATCAATGTTCTTCCGCTCTTGGCCGCACTTGGTCATACAAAAGGTACTACACCAGTCTCAGGGGAAAAGCCACTAGCTTTCACCCTTGCGTAGGGCTGCGAGAGCATTGAGACCGAAGTAAGTATAAGAAAGTGCTGATAAAACCGGCACAAAGAAAAACGCCAGGGGGATATATGAAAGAAATCCTAATAAACAGCCCATGCCATACAAAGGCAGGGATTGCGCCTTTGCGATGCACACTCTCTCCTCCTGGGTGGCAAAGTCCTGGAGCACATCGTACAAAAATACTTTTTTATTCAGCCAAGATGTTAACAACAATGGCAGCCCAATCTGAAAGCCCGGCACAAGCCACAAAGGCAACGTGGCAATAAAAACAACCACAAAAACGACCGTCCCCACCAGAGTATTCCAAAGACTTCCTAAGAAAGATCCACCCCGTTTTTTTTCTAGGTATTTGAAGTCTGAATCTCCCACCCACTTCACCACCAGGGGCATGACCAAAACTGAAATCAAAAGGACCGAAGTCAGATAAACCAAGGGAATAAACACCAAGATCAGAAAAGCCATGGAAAACCACAGGCTCAGTTCTTGTAATCCGCTCCAGCTTTCAATCCACTGAACAACACTCATCCCCGCGAAAAGTGCCGTCAGACCGGCACTCCACTCTTGCCAATAAATCACAAACAAAAGAAAAAGCCCTACCACGGCCACCACCGGCAAAAGAAAAATCAACAGGAACATACGAAAACGTAAAAGGGCCTCAAAGGACTGTCGCAAGGATTGTAAAATCATATTCATACTCAGATTTTTTCCCTTTCCGTCCTTGCTGGCAAGTGCTTCAATAGGGGCATTATGCCAAAAATCATTCATCTCTTTCGTCACGGCCAAACAGATTGGAACAACCAACGTCGTCTTCAGGGGCATACCGACATCCCCCTCAACGATGAAGGTCGCCAGCAGGCCCTGACACTGCAAAATTACTTTCAAGAAAACCCTATTGACGTCTTTATGACAAGCGACCTGCGGCGCGCCCAAGAAACAGCGGAAATCGCCAACACCCATTTGGAAAAACCTTTTTTGATCTCTCCTGATTTACGAGAAGTTTTTTTAGGGGATCTGGAAGGGTTGACCCAGCAAGAAGTCCTCGAAAAATACGGTGGTGAAGCGTGGGAGCAATGGACATCCCTTCTCCCCTCCCAGGCCGACTTTCGTTATCCCAATGCGGAAAGCGCCAATCAGGCGGTCGCTCGCTTTTCGCAGTCTCTTACTCATTTTTGCCAGGAATACAATTTTACCAGTGCGGGACTTTGCACCCACGGTTTTATTATTCGCCGCTTTTTGCATTCACTAAAACCTGAGATGACCGAGGCCCTTCCCATTCCAAACTGTGTTATTTACAAAGTTGAATGGAACGAGAAGACGGGACTCTTTTATTTTAACTCATAGCGTGTCAGATCCAGATAGCCAAAATTAACGGGGTCGGTTCTGCGATAGTGCGAATTGAGTTCATCATAGTGGCCCCAAAAGTTGGCCTGGGTGCGACGAACTCCGAAACTGGAGATCAAACTTTGGTAATCCTGTTCGGACTTTATAGCTCCCACTCGGGCGACAAAATTCTTCAGGTCCTTTTCTTTAATATCAAAAATCATATTCGGATAGGAGCCCCAAAAACCTTCTCGAATCGTCAGCGAATCCTCCTGAGGAGCCATTCGCAAAGATTCCCCCAGTACCCACGAAATATTTTCGTGCTCTTTATTGTGAATCAAAGAAAACACCCGCAAGTCACCTTCCTTGGTGGTCACTTTCAATAACGACAACTCGGGGAAGTACCGCGCAAAAGGAGTCTTTTCCGAAGCCCTCACTGATGAAATCTTACGCAGCTCTTTATTAAAACCGACAACTTTCCACTGTTTCCCTAAACTGTCGGGCACCTTCAGTCGCTTCCAGTTAATAGTATCCAAGGAGCCGCGAACCTTCTCGTTCAAACGGAAGAAAAGAATCTTTTCGATCATTTGTTTTTTGGTATTGACCTCTTCACTAAAACGAACCGCAGTGGGTTCGGCAATCCCTACTGTGGGAAAAACATAGGTCATCTTCATCTGAGTCAGAAGCCCTTGATACCAAACCCGGCGATACTCCAAACGCTGCTCTGGTGGTAAAAACATCAAGAACAATTCCTCGGCCTCCATGCGGATCATATCCATATAAAGCCGCGTCAGGTACTGGTGGCTGACATTCCCGAAAACATCAAAGTTCACGACCAAGTTATAAACCAGTCTTTCTAAAAGAGGAAAATCCAAAACAAAAACCGTTTTTGATAGATCTCCGATGGCCCCGCGGCTGACCACCGCATTGTCGTCATGACGGAACACCGTTAACACTGCGTTGGGATTCGTTTCATCCCCATTCCAGATATCTTGCAGGGAGTATCCATCGGGGCGAATCTTCCTTTGCCACTCGGTTCGTAGCTTGCGGTAGTTCTCCCGATGCTCCACCAGTTTTTTATAAAGTACAGGGGTCTCAGGAATTTCCACCTCACTGCCCCACACTCCCGGCAACATCAAAAGGGCTTGTGCTTTTTGGTCATACTCGTCAGAAAGAACCATGTTGTCGGACTCTGGCGCCAAGAAAAACACATAGAACTGTTCTTGGATAGAGTTGACGGCCATGCTTCCATTGCAAACAGGTCCCTTAATGAAGGTATTGACCTGATATTGCGCATCTTCAAGCAAGAACTGATAGCGTGCCCGCACGGGGATGTCCTTAAAGGCGATAAAAGGATTTTCGGCCACACCGGGCTCATACCCAGGCAAAGACTGCACCTTCCACTCTTTCGCCCAGAATATCTTCTTATACCGCTCTAATTTTTCGCGACTCCACTCGTAGGGAATATGTGTTTTTTCAACGATCGTCCCCGGAAACTTCCTCAGGCAGTAGTAGAAGTTTTTGGTCCGAGGATCATCATTGGGGCGTCTGGTAGCAATCTCTTCGATGCCTTTTTGACAGGCCGTCTTGGATCTTACCAGTTTAAAAAACTGGTTGGAATGTTCGGGGAAATAGAGATGCGCTAAAAAAAGATGTTCATAGATATAACGACTGACGAGCTGCTGAGAGGGCTCTTTGTCATTGAGGAACTTCTCCCACTCATCGATCTGTTTTTGTATTTCGACAGGGTTTTTATTAACAAGCTTCCGCGTTTCCTCTGTCGGCCCCGGCGCGCCTTTTTGAATCCAACTTTCCAGGATGTTTATCTCTGCACTATCTAAAGGTGGAAGCCCGTAGGGCATGCCCAACTGGGAGGAGTCTTTAAACGCCGCGCGAAGGTCCTTCATGGATGAAGAACAGACTTGGGAATCCGCCACCTGCTTTTGAATTGCGATATTGGGCTCTGCCAGGCGTATTTTCAAGAAACTTAAAAACAAATTCTCTTCGGGTTTTTTTGAGGTATTCACTTCAAAGAAACCCTTTTTTCTCCATTCGTTCTCGCTATGGGCATCGACCCACATGCGTGTCGGATCGA
Organism: Bdellovibrio sp.; assembly: GCF_047637665.1. Taxonomy (NCBI): domain Bacteria; kingdom Pseudomonadati; phylum Bdellovibrionota; class Bdellovibrionia; order Bdellovibrionales; family Pseudobdellovibrionaceae; genus Bdellovibrio; species Bdellovibrio sp. The sequence continues at coordinate 29,288 of NZ_JBLJBT010000043.1, forward strand.
CACTCTTGGTCCTTGTGCCATTATAAACATTGAGCTTGTTTGCTCCCCGTTGAAAACCCTCGAAGCTCTGCAAATTAAGTTGGCAAGGAGCATTAAAACAACTATGACAAGCCAGGCAGCGGTTATCAAAAATGGGTTGCACCTTATGGGTGTAGAAATCTAAGACTGGTTCTTCCGCTTTTGAGACGCTCATCATCAGAACTGAAATAAAACAAAGCACAGCTGCCTTAATAAATTGCATAAAACCGGACTCCCCGTGTATTCTGATCAATATAAAATGCTTTCTTGCTTAAGGGAAAGAATAAAGACTAAGAAAAAAAGAGGACGATGATGGAGAAAATTCCGTTTCAAACTGTACAAAATTCGATTGATAAAATCTGCAGCATCACGGAAGAAAGTGATCTTGAACTCGCATCGCAACATCTCTTTGAAGTTCAACCAGACCTCGCAGGTTTCTTGATGGAGTTCATCGAAGACATGAGCGAAGGCGCTCAAGACTTGGGCTTCATGATGGCTTTGATCCTCAATAAGTCTTTTGAAGATCAGTATAAAAATCTTCGCCCCATGAATGAAGATGAAGTTGTCGCCCGTTTTGAAAAAAATGAAGCGGAATTCGAAAAGTATCTTCAGATCAACGACGATATTATCGCCGATCTTCAAGAGAAATCCACTCGTGAAGGACAGCCTGAGGTTCTTAATTACATCATTGAAGAACTTTTTATGTCGCCCGAACTAGAGCCCTCTCTTGAGGTGAATGAGCAAGTGCACTTGTTCATCATCTGTAAGTTCTTTGTCGATTGTTTGAACGACCTTGCCAGCGAAACCTCCCCTGAATTGATCCGCCACTAAGGCGGGTCTCACTTTGAGACGATCGGGCGCTGAACTCGTTAAGCCAAGTGTTTAGCAAAAATCGGCGCCCTCCTCCATTCCTCTGCTTAAGATCAATATACCGTAGTTAGATCCCCTTATTTTTGGCAAAACCGTTGCAGTTCTTCTTAACGACGTACTCGTTCAGGAACGGAGTGGTTTATGCTTTTACGCTTATGGAGTCTTCTATTTCTATGCCTCGCGTGGGCCGGCACCCCGGCGCTGGCTTACTCTGCGCCCACAAAGGTGCTTGTCTCCGTCGGCGATCTCAAAGAAAACTACTCCCTGCGCTGGCGTAAAGACACGTGCGCGATGATTCATGCCATCGCCAATCAAGTGAGTGATGCGGCCGTCAACGTGACCTGCCGAAGTTTTGACACTCAGAATTTCCTCGACAAATCCCTCATGCAGCTCAAAGGCGACCATGCCTACCACATTCGTATTATGCGCGATCAGAAGGACACCGTGGAAGTCGACGTCACCAACTGGCAACGCCACCACGAGACTGACTTCAACAATCTCAGATGGAAATTCAAAAAAGACTCGGCCAGCAACGTGACTCAAAACGAAGCTTTTGCCAAAGCCATGGCGAACTTCTTTGTCTTTGCCTCTAATGAAGAGTCCTTTAAAGCCGGGCTGTTGGTGAATGGCGCTGCCGAATCCGAACAAATCGAATATGATCAAAAAAACGGTGTCTTCATCGACAAAAGCACTCGCTCAGTTTTATCGATTGACCAAGCCTACTCGATTTACGAGGGCGAAAGTGAACGCAAAAAGAACTACCTTCGCACGGGCATTGAGCTGGGTGTGATGCTTTCCTCGGGGATGGCTCTTTATTATAAAAACTTAGCCTATAATAAGCAGGACTTTGACTATAGCCTTGGCGACGGCATTAAAAAGAAGTTCAGCGGTGAAGCCATTCTTTTTGATGACAACGATAAGTTTGCTAACTACGGACACGTTTTTGCGGGGGTTTTATATTATCAAACCGCTCGCTCCAACGGCTTTAACTCTTTAGAGTCTTTCTTAGTAAGCTTCGCCTCTTCCGCCGTTTGGGAGTTCATGGAGTACCATGAGGTTTTCTCTCTCAACGACCAAATTATGACTCCGATTGGAGGCTATGTCATTGGTGAGGCGTCTTATCAGATCTCTTGCGCTCTTTTAGCTAAAGGAACCACCATGGGGAAAATCGTGGGTTATGGTATTAATCCTGGCTTAGCTCTAAATCACGCCATTGACAAAATGCAAACCGGCGACAAATACGCTTCACAGCCCGATTGTAAAAAACCTCGCTGGTCGGATATCTCGATGTATATCGGCTTAGAAAAAAATCAAAAGCCTTTCGAAGCCGTGAAAGACAACACCTACGTTCTGGGCATGAATGCAGAGGTGGTCAATATCGCGAACTACAACAAACCAGGCAAGGAGTCTCAGCTTGTTTATGACACGGCCATGGTCAAAGCCCTTCTAGAAAAAAGCGGCGGCGACGGTTTGGGTGATCTTAAAATTATCGCGCAAGTCACAATGGCCGCTTACAACAAAAAAAATCTGGAGCTAGATAGCCAAGGACAGCTACGTGGTTATGACTTGATTCTCGGCATCGGTTCGGGAACAACCTGGCACGATCGTGGTGGGGCGAAAAAATCCGACACGGAAGACTTCTACGGGACTATCAACATTTTAGGAGCCACAGCGCGCGCCAATATCTTCTATAAAGGAGTTAACATCCAAGCCGAGTTTGGTTTTTACGGAGACTTCGCCATGGTCAAGTCCTGGGCGTTGAATGACTTTCAAGGAAGCGGAGGCAGCCTTGAGGAACAATTTGGTGTCGTCAGAAAGCGTGGTTACTATTGGGGTTTAGGCACAACCACTTTGGCCGCTTTATCCGCAGAAAGAGGTCGCATTAAAGCCGGTTATGAAATGCAAATGTCTTCAGCGACAGACATCAAAGACCATCATCGCAATCAAGGCGATGCGACAAATCCCGCAGACTTCAAAGACTCGTTTGTTTCTCATCGGGTTTACGTGAAATTCCGTATCACGCAGAATTTAAGCTTCCAATTATCCCAAGAGATGATTGTGCGCCAAGGATCAGTCAACGGACAAGAATCCCCGCGAGGAACTGAACATCGCACTATGGGAACTCTTGTTTATCTTTTCTAAAAAAGCTACCTACCGAGGCGGGCCTTGCAAGGCCTGCTTCAAGGCCGCAAAGGCTGGCTTGTGAAAGGGCTGCCCTAAAGCGATCTCAATAAACTGCAAAGCGGCCGGGGCCGTTTTGGGATGCGGGTTATTGGGCGACTCCATGACAATCTCAGAAAAACAATCCGCCAAGGCCACCACGCGGGCAAAGGGGTTGATCTTAATATCGCGCAGTCGTCGTGGATATCCTTGCCCCGGAGCATTTTCATGATGCTCTAAAACAATCGCGATAATGTCATCTGAAATGGACGGCATACTTCTCAATATCTCAACACCGCGATAGACATGGGATTCATAGACGGCAGCCTGATCGCGAGTCATTGCATGCCTTGGCATTTCCAAGATCTCGTCGGGAAGCTCTTTCATTCCCACATCATGCAACAAGGCCCCGAGTGCTAATTTCTCTAAATTTTGTGCCAAGGTCCACTTCATAGAGCGAGCAATAATCACAGAGATCGCCGACACCATCATCGAGTGGCGAATCAGATCATCGTTGAGGTTCGACATCATCGTGATGACAGCCGCAATGTCGGGTTTATTTTCCACCAAGGTCTGAATGGATTTACTGACGATTTTAGAGTGCTCCAAAGTCTGATGATCAAACCCCAGATGCTCAATCTCTTTAAAAATAGAGTCCGCCGCTTTGGAAAGAAAGACGGTTTTCTTTTCCTGACTGATTTTATCACTGTCTAAGACAATTCCCGCAACAGTCAAAGTCTGCCCGACACATTTGTGATAGTCGGTTTTTCGCACATAGAGCCATTCCGCTTTTTCGGGAAAGTGCATTTGGTCAAAACGAACGATGGCTCCCTCTTTGAGAATCATCACATATTTAGACTCAGAGAGTTTTAAAAAAATATCCACCGGCACCTGCGTGCCGACGATGAATTCATCCCGAGAAACTGCAACGTAATCTTCCTGATCATTTTTCATATCCATCTGTGGCTTATCGGATCATCTTCCTAGCAACTAGAGATGATGACTCAATTTGGGACGTTTTACTGCCACAATTATTTTAAAAATCGCGATTGCAGCGCTTTCAGCTTTTCCTGCGAAAGGCCATACTCCGTCGCAAAATAGTTTTCGATGTTCTGATAGCGGTTTTCAATCTCTGCAAAAGAAGAATGCAAGAAGCTTTCCTGGGCCGCCATCATATGTTCAAAACGCTTCAAAGCTTTGGCGCTCAAAAGATGCTCCACCTGATTAAGCAGCTTCACTTTGAAAGGGTGAAGATTTTTATCCGTCAGCAGGTAATCATGCAAAACAGTCTCTTTATCGACCCCTAAAGCCAACAACAACAAAGCCGATCCCACTCCTGTTCGATCTTTTCCGACCGCGCAGTGATGAAGCAGGGCCCCTTGCTCTAGGGACTCCATTTTTTGAAAAAGATTTTTGTAGGCGGAGTTCCCGAAAGGAAGGTTTTGATAAAGAGTCTCCATGTAATCCGCAGGCAAGGCCTCCAAATGTTCCGAAGCAAAAAAGTCTTTCCCAGAAGCTTTGGTCACATGAGTTGGAGGATTCGCGGGGCAGCACTCATAATGAACACCACTCCATAACACGTCCTTGTCTTTTTCAGATTCATGACGATCGCGATAATCAATGACGTACTTCACTGACAGTGATTCCATTTTTTGGCAATCTTGAGTCGTTAATCCCGACAACGAACCAGAACGAAAGAAATGTCCCTTTTTGACCTGGCGTCCATCTGCCGTCGCGTAACCACCCAGATCTCTAAAATTAATTCCACCTTCTAACGTCATGACTTCTCCTAAAAGAACCATCATACCAGGCTTTCCCCTATTGACAAGATGAGGGATTCCCATAAAGCTGAGCACATGAAAGCAATTCTCACTATTTTATTTCTAACAGGTATCTTTTCCCCTCCGGCCCTGGCTAAAAGCGACTTCCAGTTGGCTTGTTCCGATGAGACACCGACTTTGGGCGTTGTTATTCGCGAAGTTCCTGAAGATCAAACCGTGGTTACAGAGCTTTTCGCTTTCCAAGGAATGAAGGTCACTTATCCAAGCCTTGCGAATTTCCCTAGCTACTTACGTTTTGAATGGCCCCGCCAAAACTGCCAAAAATTTGAGGCCTATGCCATGAAGTGTGAACACACCTCCGAGATTCAAACAATCGAGGGTCATCGCGTTCAAGCGCTCTCGATGGAATCTTTTAACAAGATCGAACAACGTGATGGCCAACAGGTCCTGCTCAGAAAAACTCTACTGCGCCTGAATGTTGACGGCGTGACTCACGAAATTCACGGAGAATTCAGTGAACTTCAATGCTCAGACTCTGGGGTCTTTCGTTCAGAACCAGAGTCGACGTAAGATTTCTGAGCATCCTCCTTAAGAACCTGCGCCAACTGATCCATTCCCAAACGTGAAACATCCAGATAAAGATTCGCATCGTTACGAACCTTGAACTGTTCCTGAAGCATAAGCTCATCATGTCGGCGGAAACGCTCCACCATCTGGCGAGCCCTCTCTGCGGGAATCCCCAAATCCACCAAGAGGTCTCCAGTTAAAATCAAACTGGAATCCAAAGTTTCTCGCCGTATATGCTCTACATCTAAAGCCATCAACTCAAAGACATGTTGCCGATTACGGGCCCGGGCATAAATTTTCAGATGAGGATATTCTTGACGAACCATCTCGGCAATCTGAGTGGCCGTCATCATGTCATCCACAGCAATGACGAAGTATTGCGCCTTCTTCGCGCCGGCCGCCTCTAGGATCTCCTTGCGAGACGCATCTCCGTAATAAACTTTAAAGTTAAAACGACGAAGAAGTTCAATCTGTTCAGTGTCGTGATCAATGGCAGTAAAACCAATTCCCTGGCTCCGTAACATACGACCAAAAATCTGACCAAAACGGCCAAAACCGGCAATGATGATCTTGTTGTCGCTGTCCTCAATGTGATCATATTTTTGCGGAGGTCGCTTTTTCATCCAAATGCTTTGAATTTTCTCGTCCATTAAAATAATGAACGGACTCAGAATCATCGAAAGAGTAATGATCAAAGTCAGCGTCTGAGTCCATTCCAACGATATCACCTTCGCACTTTGGCCCACGCCGAAAATGACAAAAGCGAACTCTCCCCCTTGGACAAGATAGGAAGAAAGACGGCGCGAGGCCTCACGGGGAAGTTGCATGATTCGACCCACACCAAAAATCACCAGCCCCTTTAAACCCATATACAAAACGGCGAGCGCCAAAATAGTCAATGGCCGTTCAAGAATAAGACTGAGATTCACCGCCATACCGACCGAGACAAAGAAGAGCCCCATCAAAAGCCCCTTAAACGGCTCCAGATCTGCTTCCAACTCATGTCGATATTCCGATTCTGACAAAAAGACCCCGGCCAGGAAGGCCCCCAGAGCCATTGAAAGTCCCACATGCGCCATCAGATAAGACACACCCATCACAATGAGCAATGTGACACCCGTAAAAAGTTCGCGACTGCGCAGACTCGCCACCTGACGCAAAAAGGGCCCCAGCAACGTTCGACTAAAAATAGCAAAACCGATAAAGGCAAAAAGAAAAGCTCCCCACTGAACCGAAGCCGTGCTTGCGGAATTAAGACCAAGACTGGGAATAATAGCTAGCGCGGGAATCGCAACCACGTCTTGCATTAACAAAATCGCGAAGGACGCACGTCCAAATTCCGTATTAAGAACTTTCTTCTCACTTAAGGACTGCAAAGAAAATGCGGTCGACGACAATGAAAGCGCAAAACCGACAACCGCACTTGCCGCCCCCGAAAGACCAAAGAGATACGCAACGAAGGCAAAGACGATCGAACCAAAAAGAATCTGCAGCCCACCAAACCCCAGAAGAGTTTTTCTTAAAGACCAAAGTTTTTTGGGCTGCAACTCTAAGCCAATCAGAAACAAAAGAAATACAACGCCGAATTCCGACAAACTTTGCGTGTATTTGACATCCGTGATGAGCCCTGACATCTGCGGGCCAATCAGAATACCCGCAGCCAGATATCCTAAGATGCTCCCCAGCCCCATTCTCTGAAACAAAGAAACCAGCAATACGGAAGAGCCAAGAAAAACGATGACGGGCAATAACGGAGTGTGAGTCATTTGCTCAGCCTAGCAAAACACCCCTGCGAAGGGTAGTATCAGTTTGACATCATCTTCAATGTCCTTATCATCAAAGGGGAAGCTTGGTACACCGTCGTCTAGGAGGACCTATGAGCAAGGGTGTTTGCGTTTCTATTTTAAGCCTCGTCGTCATGCTCATAACCGCCTGCGCAGGCATGAAGGTGATTGACCCTAGTGAACCCAACAACAAGGGCACGTTGGCTCTGGATATGAGCGGTGGCAGTCCTAAACTCGTTGCCACTTACACCTGCAAGTTAAAATCCATGGGTAACCGTTTTTATGCCGTCGCAAAAACCGAAGAAGAAGCCCGTAAAGAAGTGGCCGCAAAGTGCCGCGATCGAACACTGCTGTCTATCTGTGAAGAAGACAAAATAGAGTGCGAGAAGAACTAAGTTTTTTGTATCTCATCAGGCCCCCTTGCCTTAAGCCTCTGGTCTATAGATATTGCAGTTCTAGGAGGCCCCATGAAAGCACTTATCTATCGTGGACCAGGCAAAAAAGAATGGGCGGAAGCACCCCGCCCCACCCTGACGAAACCCACAGATGCTATCGTCAAAGTTCTTCATACAACTATCTGCGGAACGGATCTGCATATTCTTAAGGGTGACGTCCCCGCCGTCACCGATGGGCGTATCTTGGGGCACGAGGGCATCGGCCTCATTGAAGAGGTGGGAGAGGCCGTCGCCAACTTCAAAAAAGGCGATCGCGTGCTTATCTCGTGCGTCACCTCTTGCGGACGCTGCTCCTACTGCAAAAAACAACTCTATGCACACTGCCAGGATGGTGGATGGATTTTGGGGCATAAAATCAACGGAACCCAAGCCGAGTATGTTCGCATTCCCCACGCGGATAACAGTCTTTACCTCGCACCTAGCGGAGTCGATGATGCCGCTTTACTGATGTTGAGTGATATTCTTCCGACTGGATTCGAAATTGGTGTTCTCTCAGGTCAAGTCAAGCCGGGCGACACGATCGCGATCATCGGTGCTGGCCCTATCGGGATGGCCACATTGCTCACTTCAAAGTTCTATGCTCCCGCTCGCACCTTTATGGTGGACCTGGATGACAGTCGCTTAGAAACCGCCAAGAGATTCGGCGCCACCGATTTGGTTAATTCAGGACGAGAAAAAGCCGTCGACAGAATTCTGAGCATGACCGACGGCGTGGGAGTTGATGTTGCCATTGAGGCCGTGGGCGTCCCCGCCACGTTTGATATCTGCCAAAAAATCATCAAACCGGGAGGCCATATTGCCAACGTGGGTGTTCACGGAAAAAGTGTTGAGCTTCATCTGGAAGAGCTTTGGATTAAGAACATCACCCTCACAACGGGACTTGTCTCAACCTACAGCACACCCATGCTGCTCAACACGGTCAAATCCAAAACGATCGCCCCCGAGCAACTGGTCACTCATCGCTTCAAAATGAACGACATGCTGAACGCGTATGAGGTCTTTGCGAACGCCAGTAAAGAGAAATCCATGAAGGTTTTGATTTCGGCGGAGTAAGGGGGCCAGACTCATATCCACTGCGGGGCTTCGCCCCGCAGTGTCACGGGACAAACACACAGCGAAACCCGTAGTCCGTGGACGCTGCCGACGGCCCAATGCGCAGATAGACTGCAAACACGCCTGCGCCCACGTCGTCGATCCAGCAACCACCACGAAAGACGGCTCCGGTGGTATCGGCAATACTACCATAACCTAACCCACCATATTCGCTGGTACCAAGACTGACATAATTCCCTTCTGAACCAAAAATCTGCTTAGCAGCTCCATTTAAAGTGCCACTCCCCACAGTCGTATGACTTGCGGTCGTCACTTGCGACATAAAGGCTTCTGCTCCGAAATTTGTGCTATTATTATCGCTCACCCATTCCCAAGCGTTACCCGCAAAGTCCCAGATGACTTTGCCATTAGAAAGCTTATGCGTGCGGCGCTGGGAATCCCAAACCGTACTACTACATGTTTGGTCCGTGTTCGCACAGGCATTGTTATCATCCACATCCGCAGCCCGAGGAAAAGCTGGAGCACCATCTGAGTGGCCTCGATTGAGACTTCCGGTTCCCACGATGCCACTCGACCAGTTCGATGGGACCATTTCAATATTTCTGGCAATCGTCTGCCATTGAGCGTTGGAGATTAAATCATAGTTGGCTCCTAGATCGCGACAGGCTTTCCAAGCTCCGCCCACTGTTGTTGGGAGGCTCCCTCTAGGAATGTTTTCCCAAGGAGGAAATGCCGCTTGAGAGGTCGCAACACCTCCAATATCTTTCATTTCATACTTCGCCACACAGAAATCCTGTGTCGTATAGCCCGCCAAGGCCGGAACTAAAATATAATTCGTTGGACATGGATCATTCATACTTATCCAAGATGAGATAACGGATTCTTCACTCCTATTGCCGACATTGTCATAAGCTCTGACTTTAAAGTAGTAACTGGTATTTAATGCTAACGACAAACCCGTCATCGTTCCTCCGCTAGCAAGGACGGCCCAGTCTTTCATCACGACATTGTCAGATGACCTCATTACTGTGACTTCGTAATACACTACACCAGATCCGCCAACATCCGTTGAGGCCGTCCAAGAGAGTGGCGGGCTGCTCGTGAGGTTACTAGGCACAACTCCCGTAGCTAATCCCGTTGGAGCCGTTGGTGCCGTTGCATCAGCAACCCATCCATCTCCCTGCACCACAGAGGATATATTACCGACATTATCAATGGCTCTGACTTCGGCGCGGTAGATTGTATGGGTCGCGAGAGTCAGGCCCGAGATAGTGCCGCCTGATGTGAAGGAGGCCCAAGGACTTATCTCTGCACTATCAGATACGCGAACAATACGCGCCTCATGTCTTGCTATTCCACTATGTGCATCGCTTCCGGCTGTGAAAGTAATCACCGGAGTATTGGTTAAGCTGCTACTATAATTTTGATCAACAACGGCTGTGGGAGATACTGGCGCGGTGTTATCAATTTTTGCCGACACATGCAGTACACTTGTATTCCCGGCAACGTCTTGCGCTTCAACGTGTAAATAATAAGTTCCCGTTGCTGAATTTTGAGTGGTGGTCGTTGTTGATCCGTAGATACCCGTAGGACTTGTCGCTGCATTTGTGTCCACCAAATATCTATATGTACAGGATTCACTGCATCCCCAGGCCCAAGTTTTTGAAGTTACCCAAGTGGGATCGTCGCTAAGTCCTGTAATAGTGGGCCCTACGCTATCATAGGTTCTTTCTAAGTTCGTTGCAGCTGTATTGCCATTGCCGGCTACATCTGTTGCGACTCCCACTCCGACGGCAACAGTGACAAGCCCCTGCGCTGTAGGTGTCACCGTAAAAGTGTACGTTGTGCCAGAGCCACTAAAACCAGAAACTGTTCCATTAGTGACGCTAATATCTCCAGCCACAAAACCTGTTACCGACTCAGAGAATGTCGCCGTTACTGAAAAGTTAGCAGCATTAAACGGATCACCAGAGGCTGACGAGAGTGCTAGACTTGGCTGGACGCTATCATATGTTCTTGTGAGTGACGTTGCGGCTGTATTGCCGTTACCTGCGGCATCTGCTGCCGCCCCCGCTCCGACGGCGACAGTGACAAGTCCCTGCGCTGTAGGAGTCACCGTAAAAGTATACGTCGTGCCAGAGCCACTAAAAGCAGAAACTGTTCCATTAGTGACGCTAATATCACCAGCAGCAAAACCTGTTACCGACTCAGAGAATGTCGCCGTTACTGAAAAATTAGAAGTGTTAAATGGATCACCAGATGCCGAAGACAGAGACAGACTTGGCTGTACGCTATCATAGGTTCTGGTTAAGTTTGTTGCGGCTGTATTGCCGTTGCCTGCGGCATCTGTCGCTACTCCGGCATTAACAGCAACAGTGACAAGCCCTTGTGCCGTAGGAGTCACGGTAAAGGTGTAGGTCGTACCGGAACCGCTAAAACCAGAAACTGTTCCATTAGTGACAGTAATATCACCAGCAGCAAAACCCGTTACTGACTCAGAGAACGTCGTCGTCACGTCAAAGCTTGAGCTTTTAAAGGGATCTCCAGCTATTGAAGACAGACTGGCTGTAGGCGCAATGCTGTCATAGGTACTACTTAAAGTATTAGATGCTGTATTACTATTGCCACCAGCGTCTTGCGCTTTTCCAACTTGATACTGCAAGCTCACTGCTCCCTCGACAACCGGGGTCGCGGTCACGGTATATACACTGGGACCGCCGGATAGACTTGTTAGGATTGCATTCGTCACTGCAAAATCACTAAGCTCTACACCTGAAACCACTTCGCTAAAGGTAAGAGTTGCCGTGAAGGCACCATTGGTATTTGCAGATCCTCCACTTAACGTGACACCAGGAGAGACTGAGTCGAAGGTTCTTGATAGGTTTGTCGCAACAGTATTGTCATTGCCAGCTGCATCTGTTGCCACACCCGCTGCGATGGCCACCGTGACAAGACCTTGGGTAGTGGGTGTCACCGTAAAGGTATACATCGAGCCAGAGCCGCTAAAACCAGACACTGTTCCGTTCGTGACGCTGATATCGCTGGCGACAAAACCTGTTACCGACTCAGAGAACGTCGCCGTCACGTTGAGAGTTGATGTATTAAAGGTGCCTAGTGCTGTCGAAGAAAGAGTCAACGAAGGAGATACTCGGTCAATAGTCAAAAGCCCCGAAGCTGTCGCTGCATTCGTAGGTTGCCAAAATCCGGCGATGTTTTTACCGATCACACAAACTAAATAAGTGCCGTCTGAATTAATTGAAAAAGCAAAATCTGATGTATTGGGCGTTTCTGTCGCCCCACTAAAATCCGCACTAGAACAATCAGAATAATTATGAAGTACCACGGCTTTATAAGAGGTGATATTTACACCACCGACTGAAACTTTGCGATCCACCGCCACATTGCTTATATTTCCCACTGGATCAAAAACACTGATTATCGCCAAGGCGATGGTCGTGTCTTTATTCCAGGTGAATTCGTAAATATCCGAAGCTAGCTGACGATTCCCTGCAGTATCTTGTGTCCACACACAGAGCTTTAAGCTTGTATCTGGCAAAGAAGAAATATCAGTTATTAAATTTATTGAAACTTCCCTAAACGAACTATACCCACTTGAAGTGTCTGCACAACTCACGCCGCTGACCACTCCAACTTTATACGCATACTCCGTTACATCAGTCCCACTGACCACCGAATTTAAACTAATATGAGGAGATGGGGACGCCGGTAAATTTGTAAGAACCGCCAAACCGGGGCGAATCGTATCCTTTTGTGTAGATGCGCTATCAGAGGTCTCATTGCCTGCCGCATCCGCATGGACCGCTGTTAAAGATACAGCGCCCTCAGAAAGAGCCATAAGATTTAGGCTTCCACTGAAACTCCCCGACGAACACAGCACCGGAACTCGCAAAAGACCGGATGTTATAAAAACAAATTGGCCCGATTCAGAACAAGTCCCACTGACTGGGAAAGCAGAAGCATTGGCAAGATTGATAAACGAAACCAACGAGTCCAACTTCACCACAGGGGGAGTGATATCTTTCACTACCATCCATGTTTTGGACTCCCCAGTATCGGGCCTTAATGTAAATGTATATTCACCTTCAGGAAGAGCAGACACATCCACAATACCGTTAAAATCCCCATTCACACATGGAAATGTCGCGGTCACTGGGGTTTCAAGAATAACCTCTGTAGCATCACTTGGGCATTGACCAGATATGGGGAAATTCCCCTGATTGGAATCATTGACATGGGTGGGGGTGGTCTCTGAATCGATACGGGTTTCAATCTGTGATTTATAGCTAACATCAAGAAGAGATGCAGAAATATTACAAGCGGAGAGACTCAAGGCAAGTCCGCCAACCACAAGAAACTTGAATAGCTTTAATGCTATAACGTACCGATAGTTCATTGCTAGACACTCCAGGTCCCAGTATTCCCGAAATTGGAAGCTTTCATAAACAGATCGGATTTTACATGGGAATCTAAAGGAGAAAATGCGAATAAATAACACTATGTTTTCTATTGAGACAATACACTATTGTTTCAATTCAAACCACTCCACCCCAGTTGACTTGCGAAACACTAAACACTTGTTCCTGACCTCGATTTGATTTGGACACACAACCTTGAGTCAGCAATGATTGCCATCATCAATACGAACGGCGTGGTTTTTGCGAACGCCAGTAAAGAGAACTCCATGAAGGTTTAAGCTGAGCCTGAACTACAAAAGGCATCAGCACTGTCACAAGCAAAATAGCTAGATGCCTGGTTGCATGATACATTCTGCCTCCGCAGACGCAAGTGAAGGTCCGTCACCTCGGAGTTATTAAGAGAGCTCTAAAGACTTCCTGAGCACTTTTGAGCTATAGCGACACCTTTAAATCTCAAACAACAACAAATTGACTTAATATAAAGAAAGGGATTGATGAGCCTATATAAAATCTTTAAGAGTGTCCTCACGGCACTTACTTTTTTATTGGGGGAACCGTAGTAGAAGGCTATTTGCCCTACAGATAAACTAAAAACACTTAAAGCTTTTTCAACAATACCCGATCACCTTATAACTTAAGGGCAAAACAATCTTAGAGGGATGTATGATAAAACATAATATGGTAATTTTTATTAGTCTGTTGAGTATAATTTCATGCTCTCACATTAATGGTGAAAAACGAGCAATAGCTTCATCGAATTTAAATTCAGCCTCCTCTGACCGACTTCTTATTCCATCTTTTCCCATTACGATTCATGATTATGGCCAATTAGAGGGAGAGGGAAGGCCACTTATTTCAATGGATATAACCGTTGAGTGCGATACGGGAAAGGCAAGCGGTTCGCTGTTGGATATGTTTAAAGATAAACGCCCAGTCAGTTCAACAGTTAAGTGCGGCGCAAAAAATTATCACTTAGAATTTAAAGATAATGATGTCGTAACAGTTCCAGATATCCCATACTTCGACAGCCAAAATGTAGATCACTATCGTGTCTATGTTAGAACGACAAGGGCTTTAGAATATGATAAAAATAGTATGACAAAAGGGAACAATTTTGAAACTTTAATATTCAAACCCAATGAAGTTCATAACCTTAAAGAACTCTCAATCTATGCAATTCCACTCGACTCTTCTCTTAGTAAAAACTCAGATCATTTTTTTCGAGTCGTAGATGGGTTACCTCTAAAAGCGGCACCAGACGTTGGAGAGGCCGCTGATTGGAAATATTTGGTACAATTTTATTTTGAAATGAACATTAAAGATAATAGTTCAGATTTAGCATTTAGGAATTTTGTGCCAACTTCTTCTATTATTGAGGCCCCTAGACCATATTATCCAACTACTACCGTTAAGGGGGGTTCTAAGTTTTATTACATGCTAGGATTGGGAGACTTTGGAGATAATCCTCAGTTTGCTATAGATGCAAAATATAAGCTTACTCATTCGTGTAACGAAAAAAGAAAGTGCTATCATAATAATGACTTAAAACTTATTTCAGAAATGGTCGATTATAAAGATTTAAAAACATTTCTTAATAAAACTGTCACCTTTAATACAAAAGGAAAAGTGCCAGGGACACCTTCAGTTAGAATTACTGAAAAATGTATAGTGACTCGTTCTAATTCACAAGGAGTCAAAATTAAGGATTATTATGAACTACACAGTGATTATTATAACGTTGATGTAAAAGGCGAAGCTTGTAAAAAGGCAATGCATTCATGTCAATCTAGCATTCGCGAGAATGAACGCTGTGATGAAAGTAAGGATAATGAGTTTCACTATTACAACTGAATCCAGATCATCTCTTGATGCGCAGTCATCAGACACTTCTCTTTGAAACTCTAAAAACAAAAACGGCTCAGCCTTATAGGGCGGAGCCGTTCATTTTTCTGATTGCTGGAACAATCACCTTTTCAAGGTGGTCCGTGATGAGCGGCTTTTTGAAAGCCGAAAACTGGTCTGCGTGATAGGATTTGAACCTACGACCTCTTGCACCCCAAGCAAGTGCTCTACCAAGCTGAGCCACACGCAGACTATTGGATATTATTTAAATAGCGACCGCACACGGCGGATATCGAGAATGAGATCATCCACCTTTTCATTGAAATTTTCAAGCTTGTGGAACACTTGACTCATATCTTTTTCTTTACGCACCTGAGCTTTCAGCTCTTTCATCGCGTTGCGCGCACCTTCGATAGAAAAACGATCACGGTGCAAGAGCTTGCGAATCAACAAGGCATTTTCAACGTCTTTCCGAGTGTACATACGCTGATTGTTGGATGCCTTCTTAGGACGGAGGATCTCAAATTCCGTTTCCCAATAACGAAGAACGTACTGCTTAATACCCAGGATATCCGCCACGTCACCGATTTTAAAACCCATTTTGTCAGGGATCGCATTGATCTCTTCCAAAAGCTTGTCATCACAAAGCATTGCGGGAATTGAAATAGGTGCCGATGCCATTACTGGGATCGATTTTGCTTCAGCCTCTTCGACAAAGTCGACGTGCTGATCCCCGAGGGAAAGCTCTGAACTTTCCAACTCAAGGGTTCCGGGATCATTCGTGATCATCGTAGTCATCATCATCGTCCTCATCACTTAAGTGAGCATACTCTTCACCGTTCAGCATCGCCTTCAATACTTGTGAGGGACGGAAGGTAAGAACACGGCGTGCAGAGATTTTAATCTGCTCCCCTGTTTGTGGGTTGCGACCAATTCTTTCGTTTTTGCCACGAACAACGAAGTTACCAAAACCAGAAATCTTCACTTTATCGCCGTTTTGCAAAACATCCTTTAAGGTGTCGAAACACAGCTCAACAAGTTCAGAGGCTTCCTTTTTTGAGAAGCCAATTTTCTGATATACGTTCTCGACGATATCGGCCTTAGTCACCGTTGATTTTCCTAAGTTCTGGCCTGCCATAGTGAGTTTTACTCCATAAATTACTTTAAGCGGCTTCAGCTTCGGCCCCAAGGGCCTTCACTCTGCATGCTTACGCACATTAAGCCTAACAAGTTACTGAAAACAATCAAGAATTTATCTTACGGAAAGATCAAAATTCTTCTTTAAGCTCTCAAGGACCTTGTTTGTGACCTCTGTGATCTGATTTTCTTGCAGCGTGGCATTCTTATCCTGCAACCACAGACGAATCGCGACCGACTTCTTCCCTGCTTCCATCTTCTCGCCTTCGTAAAGGTCAAAGACATCCACATTCGTCAGCAGACTTCCCGCCGCCTTGCGAATGTCTTTAAGAACATCCCCAACCTTCAACGACTTCGGCATCACGAAGGCAAAGTCACGCTCTACCACCGGGAATTTTGAAACACTTTGAATACGGTAAGGACGAGGTTGACCTTTATAAAGCTGATCCAAATCCAACTCTGCCAAGGCCGCCGGAACTCTGATCTTGTTGTCATCCAAAAGAACCGGATGAAGAGTTCCGATAAAACCCACCTTCTTCCCTTCCACCAAAAGCTGCGCAAACTGCCCCTGATGCAAGAAAGCCGGAACCTCAGACTTATTTTGCGGCGTCACCCAAGTGTAAGAAGAGATATTCAAAGACTTGAGCAACACTTCAACCGCTGCTTTCAGTTCAAAAACAATGGGATAATCCAAAGATTTATTCCATAGATTTTGCTGACGTCCCCAAAGAGCCAGCCCCAGGCGACTGTTCTCGCCATAACTTCCATCTTCTTTCATCGCAAAGGTGCTGCCAATTTCAAACAAACGCCCCTGCATGTTTCCATAGTGGAAGTTGGTGTTGAGGTTTTTAAAAAGTCCATAACTCAAAGAGGATCTCATCACGTCCATCTCTTCATTCAAGGGATTCATAATGCGAATCTCTTTTTCAGAAGAGGCCAGCCCAGCGGCTTTCAACATTTCAAAAGATCCCAAGAAGGCTTTTTCGCCTTTAGAACCAACGAAGGCAAAGTTGAATGCCTGCTGATAGCCTTCAGCGCGCAACAACTCACTGGTCGTGCGATTCAACAAAAAGGCCTTATCATGATGAGAAGGCATGTTTTTGAAGGTCGGCAATGATTCTGGAATATGCTCATAACCATTCAGGCGCGCATACTCTTCCACCAGATCCATGTCTTGCTCTAGGTCGAAACGGAATGTCGGAGGAAGAACCTTATAAGTCTCTCCGGCTTTTTCCAACTGACAACCCAAACGCTTCATAAAGTCGACAAACTTGTGCTCTTCCGCCTGATACCCCAGACGATCCGTCACTGTTTGAATCGTGATACTGACAGGACTTTTCTTCACTGGATTCGGATAGAAATCATGATGTTCGCCGAAAGCTTCTCCGCCCGCGACTTCCAAAATCAATGCGGTTGCGCGGTTTAACCCTCGCAAAGCCCCATCAGGATCCACGCCGCGAGAAAAACGATACGCCGAGTCCGTATCAATCCCATGAGAGCGCGATGTTTTGCGGGCACTCATCGGCAAGAAGTACGCCGATTCCAAAAAGACATTGGCCGTCGTCTCACTGACGCCAGAATTTTTCCCCCCCACAACCCCAGCCAAACAAACGGGATGAGAAGCATCACGAACCGTCAGTTCTTCTCCGTTTAAAGAAATTTCTGAGCCGTCCAAAGTGATAAACTTTTCCCCTGCCGTAGCACGGTCCACGATGATCTTTTTACCACCGATAAATGCGGCATCAAAGGCATGCAAAGGCTGACCTAACTCCATCATCACATAGTTTGTGACGTCGACGATATTGTTGATGGAATTCAGCCCGACACTCTCAATACGTTTTTTCAACCACTCCGGAGAAGGCCCGACCTTGACACCCTTAATGAATCGTCCCGTATAGCGAGGGCACAAATCAAACGCCTTCACTTCCAAAGCAATTTCACCCTTCGTAGAGGCCGCACTGACCTTGGGCTCTGCCATAGGGGCTTTGAGTTCTTTTCCGAATAGACAAGCCACTTCACGAGCCAAACCATAATGACTTAAACAGTCCGCACGATTCGGAGTCACCTTCAATTCAAAAGTGATGTCATCATATCCACCATACTCTGCATAAGACTTTCCGACCGGAGCATCCGCAGGCAAAATAGCAATGCCGTCAGATTCCTTAGCCAGACCCAGTTCCTTCAAAGAACATAACATCCCCGCAGAATCCACACCGCGCACCGCCGACTTTTTGATCGCAAAATTACCGGGCAACACAGCACCGGGCAAAGCCACGATGACACGGTCCCCTGCTTTGTGGTTTTGTGCGCCACAGACGATCTGATGAACCACACCTTCGCCCGTCGAAACACGACACAAAGACAATTTATCCGCATTGGGATGTTTGTCTTTCTCAAGAATGTGACCAATCACCACGTGGTTGAAATCTTTGGCGCGATTGGTGATCTCTTCCACCTCAAGGCCGGCACGAGTTAACGCCTCGGCAAGTTCTTCCGGTTTTTGAAAGAACTCTGCCACATCTACATAATCTTGGAGCCATTTTAAACTGATCTTCATTTTACAAACTGCCTTAAGAATCTCACGTCATTTTCAGGGAACAAACGAATGTCTTCAATACCGTACTTGATAATCGCCATGCGCTCTAAACCAAATCCAAAAGCAAAACCTTGCCACTTCGGATATTCAATTTTTGCCGCCTGGAATACGCGAGGATTGACCAATCCACAACCGCCGATCTCAATCCATCCGGAATGCTTGCACAGGCTGCAACCTTTGCCTTTACAAATCGGACAAGAACAATCCACTTCCGCAGAGGGTTCAGTGAAAGGAAAGAAGCTAGGACGGAAACGCGTTTTTAAACCCGGGCCGAAGAATTCTCTCACAAAGAAACTGATCGTCCCTTTAAGATCCGCCATCGACACTTTCTCATCTACGCACAAGGCTTCGATCTGATGAAAGTTGGGAAGATGGGAGATATCACTATCGCAGCGAAACACCGGACCCGTACCGATAATTCGCAAAGGCAACTTCTCAGTTTCCAAAGAGTGAATTTGAATCGGAGACGTGTGCGTTCTCAACACATGAGTCTTGTCGATAAAAAAAGTGTCTTGCATATCCCGGGCAGGATGGTCCGCCGGAATATTCAAAGCTTCAAAGTTATAATAATCTTTCTCTATCAACGGCCCGGTGCGAATGCTATAACCCAAACGAGACATCACCGTGAAGATCTCTTCCATCACAATATGCACAGGGTGCTGAGAGCCCTTGGCTTGTGCGAATGCCGGCAAAGTCATGTCGATCTCTTCCGAAGCCATCTTGGCGGAGATCTCACCCTTCTTCAGGTTTTCTTCGGCCTCAGAATAGGCTGTCTCCAGAAGCTGTTTCACTTCGTTGACCTTCTTACCAAAAAGAGGTTTTTCCTCTTTTGGCAAAGCCGCCATTTCTTTCATAATTTCAGTTAGAGATCCACTCTTCCCCAAATATTGAACTTTGAGGTCGTAGAGATCTTTGGAGCTGGGAGCCGCTTTAAAGGCCGCCAGGGCTGCATCTTTGATGGAATCAAGTTTGGAAGTCGACATAGGCTCTCATAATTACCTCAGAGCCCCGTATTTTCAAGCATTTAGCTTTTACACACGGCGCAGAAAAAGCTTGAGGTTTAGGTCCTTTAGGCCTATGTTCCCCCAACTCGTATGGCCCATAAGAATAAGACCAATTACAGCCCCTATAAAGCCCGTCAAGAAGCCCGTGGAGTCACGGCCTCCACCCAAATGGGGCGTCATAAGAAACCTGAGCTTATTTACGAGCTCAATGAGGCCAACGATCGCCTTGCCGATGTCTTCCGCAATCACGGCTTCGATTTGGTGAATCATCAACAACGAATGCAACTTGCTCAATTCTATCGACTGCTGATGCTCAATCAGGAAAAAGAAAATTTCACTCGCCTCTTAAAGCTCCGAGACATTGCAATTAAACACTTTATCGACAGCATTATTATCACGCAGTACACGAAGCTGCAGTTTCCTCTTCTCGATGTTGGGACCGGCCCCGGCTTCCCCGGAATCCCTCTGAAGATCATGTTTCCCGAGGAAAAGATTCTTCTTGGGGAAGGAGTTCAGCGTCGGGTGGAATTCCTAAAACACGTGCGCAGCGAGATGAAGCTCAAAAATCTGGACATCCTGGGCCGCAATATCAATGAACACTGTGTCTATCCCGTCAAAGGGGCCATCACACGTGCCGTTGAAGATATTGGCAATACCTTAGGAAATGTTATTAACTGCGTGCAAGTTGGCGGTCGGGTTTACTTCATGAAAGGTCCCGGAGTGGATCCTGAAATCAAGGCCGCCAAAGAAAACTGGAGCGAGTATTACAAACTCGTCGAGGACGTCGCCTACACCCTCCCCCAGACTCCGCACGAGCGCCGCCTGGTCGTTTACGAAAAAATCAAGAACCGCCCTCTTCCAGAAGAAGACGAAGGCGAAGATCTTCTGATGGATGAATTGTCCGGTGAAGAAAAAAGAAGATGGAGTCACTACACGTGAGTTCTCTTGCCCTTCCCTCATTGACGATTGCCCGCCTTCAGGTCCGCAAAGGAGATCTGCACGAGGCTCGTTTTTCTGCTGAGGATGCGCGCTATGAAGCTCTCTTAATCCCAGATCGTGCCCAATGGCTTGAAGCCTCTCGCATCTTCCTGCAATGTTGCCAAGAGCTCGAGGAACTTTCGTTGGCTCAAGGAGCCATGGAGGAAGTCCTTCAGTTTTTAGCCACCAATCCCTCCGAGGCCCCCCAAGCCCAAGCTGAAACTTTGATCAGCTCTTGGCTTCTCGCTCAGGGTAAAATTGAAGAGTCGCAAGGATATGCGAATTCTGCGATTGCCAAAGCAACTCACAGTCGCGATCTTGGCACCCTCGCCCGATCTCTCTTGATTCTCTCTTTGTCCTTAAGCATGAGTCCCACAACCTATGGATTGGCATTACAGCAGCTAGAAAAATTAGATGTTCTTTTAGGAGAACTTGAGAATCCCGAAATCCTTCTCACTGCAAAACTTTTGCGTGGTTATATCTACACTCAAAAGGCTCAGTTCGATAAAGCCTTAGAACTTCTTTGGCAAAGCTATGAACAGGCCAAACTCCATGGCTTCCATCTTTTGATCTCCAGCATCTTGGCTCAGTTAGCCCGAGTCTATCGAGACCAACAGCATGAGGAGCACTACAAGATCTATGCAGAACTGGCTCTTAAGGGCGTTGATAAGACAAAGTCTCCTCGTCTCTACAAAGCGATTTCCCAAATATGTCCACCGGGGTTAAACAATCTACCTCAATATGATTTTTGCATTGATGAAGATTCGCGACTTGTCATGGAGAAATCCAAAGGACCGATCGACTTTAAAAACCAACACATTCTTTTTGAGATGGCTCTTTTGTTTATCAAAAATCCTGGGCAGCGCTACAGCAAAGAGAATCTGGTTGAAGCCATCTGGAGTCAAAGTTATGACCCAGAACTTCATGACAATTTGATTTACGTTTCCATCAAACGTCTTCGCACTTTGTTAGAGCCCGATCTAGAAAGTCCACGTTACATTCTGCGAGATCGAAAAGGTTACTACTTCAATCCCCAATCCACTGTTCAGTTTAAGAATACGGAGGAAGCAACACTATGAAACTTCTCATCCCCCTTCTTTTAACATTCCTCTCATTGGCGGCTTTTGCTGGCCCTGGCGATGGCCCCATTGTTCCGTGGCCGACAAGTATCAATCGCCAAAACATCACTTCGGAAGAACTGATTGGCAATTGGGTGACCTTCAGTCACAATACAATCTGGTTTTTGGAGGTCACTCCCGACGATGGAATTGAAGGAGTGCTTTATCTCTTTCTCAAATCAAACGCCCTGTTCAACCACAAAGCCACGGGATATGTTTTTCCAGATGAGCGCATTTTCTGGGGAGATCTTATCATGGATAAAAATCACATTTCACGTATAGCGATTTTTAGAGACCGCGATGGGCTCAAACTTCGTATTTCGTCAAAGCAAGACACCTTCCACGATCTCAAACTTTATCGAGTCAAGTAAGGATTCCTTGTGATTGAAATCAGTTCGAAAAGTAACGATCACTTCAGACGCTGGGCGGATTTAGCTTCTGCCCGCGGCATCAAAAAACACAATGAGTTTATCCTTATGGGAGAAAAACTTATTGAAGAGTTTTTGAAGAACCCCACCTTTAAAGTCAAAGCTGAGTTGGTTCATGAGGATCTTCGTTCTTTGACAATGACCGCTGCCACTTTGAAGGGCCAGCGAATCCCTGTCTTCAAACTGCCAAAAGCCCTTTTCAATGAGCTGGATGTCATCGGCACGCACTACAATCTTTTGGTGTTAGAACCCATCGACATCGCCCCCCTCCCTGAGGCAAACACTCCGCAAGGACTTGAGGTTGTGTGTCCACTGGGCGACCCTGCGAACTTGGGTGCTCTCGCCAGATCTGCTCTCGCCTTTGGCGCAAGCAAGTTGATCCTGACGGAGGAAAGCTGCAACCCGTTCCATCCCAAAGCCATCAAAGCCTCTGCGGGAGCTCTTTTAAAGCTGCCGGTTTATCGTGTCGGTAAATTTATGGAATTCGTCGGCGGAAATGAAGACGTCTATGCTCTTGATATGAAAGGCGAAGACATCGCTCGTTTTAAATGGCCCAAGAATCTGCGCTTAGCCATCGGCGAAGAAGGTCCGGGTTTTAGTGGCATCAAAGGGTTGAAACGCCTTTCTGTTGCCACTCAGGGAGTCGAATCCTTGAACGCCACTGTGGCCGCGAGCATTGCCCTCTTTAGTTATTCAAGCTTTCACAAGTAAACTTTAAAGATCCATGTAGTGACGACGCTCTTGAGGCGAAAGATGCTCAAGAGCATAGCGAAGCATGGTCCGAGGCATCTTGGCGGCATGCACATCTAAGAAGCCCTTAAGATCCTTCTTGCTCACCCGTTTTCCCACCTCACGAAGCATCCACCCCACAGCCTTGTGAATAAGGTCGTGTTCGTCCTTTAGCAACACCTTCGCTAAACGCAAAGTCTCTTGAGACTCTTGATGTTTAATGAAATGAAAAGTTGAAAGGACGGCAATTCTTCGTTCCCAAAGACTAGAAGAGGTCGCCAGGCGGCGAAGAACTTTTCGATCTTTGTCGTATAAATACGCCCCGACAATACGTTCCGCTGACAAGTCAACAAGGTCCCAATTGTTAATGTACTTTGTATTTTTAAGGTAGAACTTATAGATCTTTTCCTGGTCCCGCTGACTTCCGCGAGAATATTTTCCGACCAAAATAAACAAAGCGATCAGACGCTCTTCGTGAATTTTAGACTTTAAGAGTGTTTGAATTTCGCGCAAAGACAGCGTTGCATACTTTTTTGCCAAACTTCGCGACTGTGGAACATTGAGACCTACAAAAAGATCCCCTTCCCCATATTCGCCTTTTCCCGTTTTAAAAAAACGTCGCAAATTTTTAGCGCGGTCGGGATCTTGCAGTTTAGAAATATCTTTGCGTAAATCCTTTAGCATACAAATCTAACAAGGAATGAGCTTCTCAAGGATTTCAACGGGAGGCTCATTCCTCCACAGCGAAAGAACATAACCGCCGCCACCTGATCCGGTGGGTTTGACAGCAAGGGCGCCATTTTTTCGCAACCACTCAATATGTGCCCGGGGTTCCCCATCATTAAGACCCCATTGCTCAAAACACTGCCCGGCAAGCTCTATGGCCTCAGCCAAAACGGGAAGCCCTTCTTGGGAGGTTAATGTCAATGCCCTCTCGGCAATTTCAACGGCCTTGGCCATTTGCAAATCCAATTTTTCCCCGAGATCCGGATTCTTCAAGATGAGATCTTTCACTTTGTTAACCGCATCCACGGTCACTCCCCGCTTGCCGGAGTATGAAATATACCAATGAGGTCTCCATGTCGCCGTGAGAGACTTCTTTTCTCCGTTTCTTACAAAACGTAATCCCTCACCCGAAAGAGCTACGGCAATATCAACACCGCTGCTTTCACCATGGAAAAGATTTTCAAGATTTCGGGCAAATTCATAATATTCAGATTCATCCACATAACCCAAAAATCCCAACCATCGAGTCACAGCCACACAAAGAGCCGCCGAGGCCCCCATGCCGGCACCCACAGGAATAGACGACTCTAACAACAGCGTCCCTTTAAGATCTGCGCGAGATATTTTCTTTAACTCGCAAGCTTTCTCTAAAACGCCCCAAACCAGTAGCTGCAAATCTTTTCCATGATCTCCGACCAACTGCAGTTCCAAAGACTGAGAACCCTTTGAATAGTTCAACTCGAGATTGCGAGATTGAATAGGGAATACCAACGCAGGGACTCCACGAAGAACGGAATGCTCCCCAGCCAGTATCCACTTTCCAAATGATTTGCAGGAAAAATCAATGGACATTGTCTTTGACACCTTCAAAGGCCAGAACCTTAAAGTCTTTTTTAAAATGATCACGATATGTTTCAAAAGACTTCTTTTGATCGTTTCTGAAGAGCATATGAACATTCGCTCCGGCATCCATCGTCACCAAGGGGCCATCCTGCCATTTATTCCAAAATCCTTGGCAGTCTTCCAAAACCTTTTTAGATCCCGAAGTCATATAGGAAAAAGCGGGAACACTTGTTTCGAATAAGCGATGCATATCCATAAACTCGTCCCAAACAATTTGACGAGCCATGTGCCAGTCATTCCAACACAATGCCTGCACCAAATCCTTGAGACGCAATTCCGCTCGCTCGGGTCGTCCGTTAAAACGAGGGCTGGTGGTTACAAGCTTATGAGCATCAGAACTGGAAACTTCCTTCTTAGAGTCCTCCACCACCACAACAATGTGGTGAAAGTGGTCCAGGGAAATCCCCATGGGCTCGGCGTATTCCGCCTGCCATAACGCCCAAGGACCGAAAAGAGACCGACAAGACGAGCCAGATCCTTGTCGAGAAAGTTCAGAAAGAACCTTTTTATCCGTGCCCCAAGGTTGGGGATTGAGTTTTTGAAACATCTCTGCCGCCGCCAAGGTCAAAGCCGCAAAACTAGAGGCGGAGCTCGCTAAACCGCAATCCGATGGAAAGTTATTGGCGGATTCGACAAGAAAACTTTTGTTCACTCCCCACTTCTGTTTCAAGTTCTGCAAATGTTTTAAAAAACGCTGCTGCCCTTTTTCAGAAAGTTCGATTTTTTCCAGATCTTCACGCACTAACGGTTTCCACTGGTCCTCAGCGCCCTCGATTTCAGTCAGACGGACGAAGGTTCGCAGATTCTCTAACGTATAGGACAAGGAACCGTTCGTCGGTTTATTCCCCGTGCCCTCAATCTTTCCCATATACTTAATCAACGCAATATTGGAAGGTGCCGAAACTAATACCTGATTCATAACGAGCCTCGTAACTGAAGTCCTGAAGAAATATTTTTAGAGGAAGATAAAATCACAAGTCCACGGGTCTGACAGAACTCCTGGACGCCCCGGGTTTCCGCCTTGTTGGTCACAACCAAAACCACATCCGCCCCCAAAGCCCCGCAGCCTTTTACCGCTCGAACGCCCGGTATTTGCCGAAGCTCGCTTAAGAGGCTTAAAGTCTCTTTGCAGGTAAACCCAAGATCCTGCAAAGCCAGGGCGTAGGCATTCACACCGTCGATAAAACGTGTGCTGTCCTGCTTTTCAAATCCCTCGCGAATGATGGCAAAAGCCTGCTCTAAAGAACTGCCATCAAACTCCGGCAGATTTTTGAGATGTTCATGGGTTGCCACTTTATTACCGGTATGGATCAGAGAAAATTCTAAATCCATAAAAGGCCAACTTTTTACAGAGATCAAACCTTGTCGCTTTTCAAAGAACGTCAAGGAACCCTTAAGCTGTCCGACAAGATCCGCACCACTGGGGCGCTGCCCCTGTCCCTGCCAAGCCACTTCGTAATAGGCTTCCAAAAGATGTTTAAAATCGAGAAGCTTTTCCATGTCCTGCTGCGCTTTTTCTTTATAAAGCCAAAGGGCATAGACTGAAAGAAACTGTGCCGTCGAAGCGCCAAAGCCTCCCCGACCTATGTAAGGATCTTGAAAACTCAAATCAAACTGCGAAAAATAATCCGCATACTTGGCGATAAAAAGCCCCGCAGGGGATTCAGGATGAAGGCCCTCTTTTTGCCCCTGCCCTTTTTGAACATTCATTTCAAAACAAGGCTGAGAAAGGAACACCAGCGTAGGTCCCCCTTGAAGAGCCAAATACTCTCCGGCCAAAAACGTTTTGCCAGGGACAGAGAAGACCAATGACAAGGCACCTTCTCCTAGGAATGATGTTGAGGAGTCGTCGTAGGTCGTTGCGCCGCGCGAAGTTCTTTCAGTACGTCAATCGCGTTGCTTAAAGAAATGCGTTTACGCACAGCCAAGATCTCTTCCAATTTTTTTTGCACCAAAGGAATTTCTTTTTCTTCAGCGCCTGCACCCAAAGCCAGATTCTTAGTGTGCAGCTTCATATGACCTTCGATAATTCCGACAGTTGTAAGCGCTTTTAACGCCCCAAGGTTTTGCACCAAACCAACAGCGGCAATCACACGGGACAACTCGTTGGCCGTCGTGGTGCCTAACATTTTCATGCACATCATGGCAGTGGGATGAAGAGTGGTCACTCCACCAACAGTTCCCACAATCAATGGGGCCTCAAAAATTCCTTTAAGACCGCCTTCGCCATCACGGAACCATTTTGTAATTGAACGATACTGCCCGTCGCGAGCCGCATAAGCATGAATTCCAGCTTCCACCGCGCGCCAGTCATTTCCCGTCGCAATCAAGACAGGGTCAATCCCGTTAAGCACACCCTTGTTGTTCGTCGCCGCACGGTAGGGATCTTGCTGAGCAAACAGCGATGCCTCTTCAATTTTTTCGGCCAACTCAGGATCAATATCGGTGATGTGAACAGTGGCTCGGGTGATCTTCGAATCCACAAGATTTGAAAGAATGCACATGGTGACTTTTTCACCTGTGAACTGCTCGATCGGCTCTTTCAAGAATTCGCAGACTTGATTCATGATATTGGCACCCATGGCGTCGCACGGATCCATCAAAACATGAACAACAGCCATATCGCTGCCATCACCGCGAGGGATGCGACGAACTTGAATGTCACGCACTCCGCCCCCACGACGAACCAACCCAAAGGCCACTTCGCGGTTGGAGATTTCAATCATGAAGTTCTTTTGCGCCAGAATTTGTTTTTCAAAATGCGTAAAGTCTTTGATCTTCGCGCACTGGATCTGCCCGATAATCTCAGCACCCACAACTTCCGTTGTGATAGAGCCTGATTCGCGAATCCACTTCGCCGATTTACAAACCGCCGCGACGATCGAGGTTTCCTCGACCGCCATCGGAATCACATAGTCTTTGCCATCAATGCGGAAGTTTGTCGCCACTCCCAGTGGCAACTGAAAATAACCAATTACGTTTTCGATGAACTTTTCTCCAAGAGACGTATCACGCAGACCGCCCTTGGCAATGTACTCAACATCAGAATCATGAAGAACGCCGACTTCCATCAGTGCCTTCAATCTTTCCTCACGAGACAGTTTAGAGAACCCTTTGAAGATGTCGTGGAGTTGTTTTGTCATTTCATCACCCTCTTCGTTTGCAGGTCTTTGAGATTTTTTGAGCCCGTACAGAACATCGTGATCTTAAGCTCCAGTTCCAGTTTTTTAAAAAGCTCTTCCAGAGCTTCATCCCCCAGCAACGCCGCTTCCAGGAAGGGTTTCGCAACCCCCACCTTGCTTGCGCCCAAAGCACAAAGTTTACCTACTTCTAGACCATTTCGAACGCCACCTGAAGCCCAGATTTCATAACTCACGCGAGCTTCCTTCGCATTCAGAACGGATTGCACCGTACTGACACCCCAGTTTGAAAATGTTTGAGCAACTTTATAAAGAAGCTCATCTTCTTTAGAGCGATATCCTTCGACACGCCCCCAATGAGTGCCGCCTTTACCGCTGACATCCACGGCATGAACTCCCGTGCTTTCCAGTCTTTTCAAAGTGTCTACGGAAAAACCGCAGCCCACTTCTTTGACGATCACGGGAACCCCGACCATCTTCACAAGATTTTCAATCGCTTCCAGACCGTTTTTAAACTCGGTGGTCCCTTCAGGCTGCAAAGCTTCCTGAAGAGGATTCAAGTGAACAAACAAAGCCATGGCTTGCGTTGAGTCCACCAAACGGCGGATTTTATCTATCGGGCTTTTTATCAGCTGAGCAATTCCAATATTTCCGAGCAATCGAGCCTTGGGCGCCTGTTTGCGCACTCGGGCCCACTCTTCGGCCGCATTGGAATCTTCCAGCTCACGACGTTGCGAACCCACTCCCATCATAATTTGATGACGATCACTGAGTCTCGCCAGAGCCTCGTTGATCTCTCGACCTCGCTCGTGTCCCGCAGTCATGGAAGAAATAAAGATAGGAGAAGACAGGGAAACCGCTTCGCCTTTAAAAACAAAAGAGGTCGAAATATCGACCTCTTTAAAATTCAAATCAGGCAATGCCTCATGAATCAATTCGATCGAGTCCAATCCATTTTGACCTTCGGTCTGGGACCTAGGATCCAGCGCAATCCTTATATGATCGCGCTTTCTTTGTTCAAACTGAGAGTTGGACTCTTTCATGGGCTTGGGCCCTTCAACAAAAGCGTTGGACTATGCCAACGCGTGTTTGCAAAGTGCCGTGAATGCCGCTGCATCGTTGATTGCTAGATCAGCCAAGATTTTTCTGTCTACTTGGATTCCAGCTTTAATCAAACCACCGATCAAACGAGAATATGTAGTCCCGTTCAAACGAGCTGCTGCATTGATACGTTGATTCCACAAAGTACGGAAGTTACGTTT
This sequence comes from Bdellovibrio sp., assembly GCF_047637665.1. Classification (NCBI taxonomy): domain Bacteria; kingdom Pseudomonadati; phylum Bdellovibrionota; class Bdellovibrionia; order Bdellovibrionales; family Pseudobdellovibrionaceae; genus Bdellovibrio; species Bdellovibrio sp. The sequence continues at coordinate 58,275 of NZ_JBLJBT010000043.1, forward strand.
TTTAGCTTTACGATCGCGGTAAGCGAAAGCCATACCACGGTCATTTTTTTCTACCGCGTGAATATACGCACGAGAACCAGCTGAATAGTAACCTTTTGCTCTTTTAAGAACTTTTTTGTGACGAGCACGATTTGTTTTACCACTTTTTACACGAGCCATTTTTTACTCCACCAAATTTTTATTCACTCTGGATTGACCAGAGTAGCTATACGGAAAAGACAGTTAATTTAAATTTCTAAATTAGAATACCAGGCAACGACGAACTTGAAGCATGTTTGCATCTTCAACGTATGATGTTTTACCTAGTTGTCTTTTCGTCTTAGAGCTCATGTGTGAGTTCAAGTGACGCATGCGAGTGCTTTTCTTCTTAACTTTTCCGCTTGAAAGAACTTTCAAACGTTTTTTAGCGCCAGAATGAGTGCGCATTTTCATAATTGTTACCTTCCACCGATAAGGCGTCTGCCGGTCTGCACTTCAACTTCGTTGAAGTAATTAAAAACAGGGGCAGCTCTTAACCATTGCCTTAGACAGTCATAATTACGGACTCATCGTTGTAGGTCGAATGAGGGGTAAAATCAAGCTTTTTTAAGGGGTTAGAGGGTGTATGAACTCTCTACCACGCCCCTCAATAGATCTTAATTTTCTTTATAATTTCAACAATTTAAGGAAATCTCACTGAATTTTCAAAGAATTTTCCCCTCGACTCTGCTATAGATGAGTGCCTAATTTTAAGGCTGATTCACCATCAAAAGGGAGTTCTCATGATCCGGGCCCTCGCTCTTTTACCTCTTCTTTTTTCCCTGAATTCACAGGCCACCGAACAGAGAACCTTCACTAAATTGGGGCCGGACTCTGCGCTCGTAAAAATTGTGCCTGAAAGCTCCGACACTCCCCAGGCCGCCACCTACGTCGATGGAAACGAAAATGTCGCTTTTATTGAAATGATGCTGGCAGATCCCCAATCTTCCTTGGCTCAAACCAAACAGCAGTTAGAGATGGAAAACTGCGGCGAAACCAGCACAAGCCCTGATGGATGGATCCCTTCCTGCGGCCGCGTGGAGCTGACTTCTTTTGTGAGAACCTCTTTTGGCCGTGGCGGCTGGATGGAGGCGGGAGCTGGTTACACTTTTTTTGTTGGATTTCGTTTTGCCGGTTCCGGACATTTTTTTGAAAGCCGATATATGGCTACCCTTCGCGAAGATGTCATTGCCGATGTCGATGAGCAAATGCAGTATCAAGGTTCACTGTCTAAGAATTTAGGATTAGAGAAGATTGTTATCCTTCCTCTAGCCCGCTAGTGCCTGGTGCAATAAAAATTGCACCGTGCTGCGAGTGATGCCAGACTCTAAAATATGACATCAGAAATTCTAAAGAATTATCGCGCCTATGAAGTGAAGCACTTTCAGATTGAGACTTTAAAAATCGAAAGTGCTCTTCTTAAAAAGAATCCTCTCAAAGACCCTGCGGTTCGTTTCAACCCGTTACTCCTTCCTCACTCAGAAGGGCCGTGGCCAGTCGTCGTTGTCCTGGCCGGTTTTACAGGGAATGCGCCTTTTTACTTCAATCCAAAATTCAATGAATCTAATAGCATTCAGATGATCGACGAAGCCTTTGCCCGGGGCGAGGCTCCCGAAGCTCTTTATGTTTTTGTCGATGCCTTGACGACCTGGGGTGGCTCGCAGTTCATCAACTCGGCGGCGACGGGCCACTATGAAGACTACATTATGACGGAGCTGATTCCCGCACTGAAAGAGCACTATCCTCTTTCTCACAAAGCCAGCGATTGGTGTGTAACCGGCGGCTCCAGTGGGGGCTACGGCGCTTTACATCTTGGCAGTCAATATCCCGAGGTTTTCGGGCATATTGCCGCCATTGCTCCAGATTGTTTTTTTGAAGCCAGTCTCTTGCCAGAGCTTTATCATGCGCTCCCCTTGTGGGAAAAATACAATCAGTCCACGCGCAAAGCTCTTGAGGAGCTTCGCAATGGAAAGCTCACTAAAAATCGCAACTGGCACACATTGCTGAACGCCTTTGGCATGGCCGCTTGTTATGGGGCGCACGGCGCTCCCGGAGAGTTCCAGTTCCCTTTAGATCCTCACTCTGGCGAAAAGATTCCCGCTCTTTGGGATCAATGGCTTGAGAAAGATCCTCTTCATTTTCTACCTAAAAGAACTTCCGCTCTTAAAAAAGTAACGGGAATCTATTTGGACGTCGGCAACAAAGACAACTTCCACCTTCAATACGGCGCCCGTCAGATTTCAAAAATTCTAAAAACCTATCATATTCATCACGACTACGTAGAGTTCGATGGCAACCATTTCGACATTGGCGACCGTCGCCCCGAAGTCTGGAAATGGCTCGCCACTCAATGGCGCACCTAACACCCCGCACTGCAAAAAGGTACGGCGTACCTTCTAGGCGAATTTGAGGCCGAGGATGCCGGTGATGATCATCCCTAGGAACGCGAGTTTTAAGAGGGAGATGGGCTCATGGAATACAAGATAACCAATCACGACGGCGCCCACGGCACCGATGCCCGTCCACACGGTGTAGGAAACCCCCACGGGAAGGACCTTCATGGACAAGGAGAGCAGGTAGAAGCTAATTCCCATTGTGATCAGCGTAAACACCGAAGGGCCTAACTTCGTAAATCCTTCAGAATATTTTAAGCCCGTGGCCCATACGAATTCCAAGATGCCGGCGATCAATAAGATAATCCAAGCCGTTGTATTGCTCATAGCAAACTCCCCTCGTCGCTTCTCATTGCGACGCTCGCAATTTTTTAGAAAGTCGTTGCTGCAAAACAGAGGGAGACTTTACCATCCCCGTTCTTTCTGAAAGGTCTTCAGAAAATAGATTTCCCTCGAGACTAGCACACTTTTAGCTCGTCGCAAGCACGAAAGCCCGACCTTTTTCTAGCTATAATTCCACCGAGCGGATATATATTACGAGCGCCTTATCAGAAAGGCTCAAGTTGAGACCCCGTCTCGACCGATAGGAACTTGAATGAAGAAAATGGATTTAGAGACGACTCAAACAGAACATAAAGGCCTCAAAGGTCTTTTTGAGAAAACATTGCGCCGCTTTAAAGTGGCAACACACCTTTTGACGATGCTTCCTGTGTATGGACTGGCTTGTTTGATTTTGGGTGCCAGCCTTATTCCCGGAATTTCTCTTTTTCGTTTTCTTTCAGATCTCGTGGCTACACAGAGTTCAGTGATTCAGAACATCACCTATGGCATCGGCATTGCGACCGGTTTTTTTCTTTACGGAACGACACTTATTTTTCTGGCACCTTTGGTAAATGCGCTGTTTCGCGCGAAACTGAAACCGTGGCGTGGTCCCTATCACTCAGCGGAATCCCTGAAGTGGTTTATTCATAACGGCCTTACTTATCTGGCTCGTTTTACCTTCTTGGAGTTCGTGACACCCTCTCCATTAAGTCTTCTTTTTTACAGAATGATGGGAATGAAAATTGGTGATGGTACCGTGATCAACTCCACCTGGATCTCGGATCCTTCCTTGATCGAGTTAGGGAACAAAGTCACCATCGGAGGCTCTGTCACTATCGTCGCTCACTATGGACAAGGCGGACTCTTAGTCATTGCTCCGGTCAAAATTGAAGATGGATGCACGATTGGAATCAAAGCGACCATCATGGGTGGCGCAACCATCGGCGCAGGAGCAAAAGTTCTGCCTCACTCCGTGGTCCTCCCCAAAACAGTCATCCCCGCCGGAGAAACCTGGGGTGGCGTTCCAGCGCAAAAGATCGACTCGTTGAGAGCGCACACAGGAAAAAGCGCTTAAACCCTTATACTTCAATAATCAATGTCACCGGGCCGTCATTGAGAAGCTGCACTTTCATGTCAGCGCCAAAGACACCGCCACAAGTAGGCACTCCCTGAGCCGCACTGATCTCAAGGGCCTTCTCATACATTTTAAAAGCAATATCTGGAGCTTCCGCACCGATGAAACTGGGGCGGTTCCCCTTTGAAGCATCACCTAAAAGTGTAAACTGGGAAACGATCAGGTGAGATCCCCCGACATCCTTCAGCGAAAGATTCATTTTCCCGTTCTCATCAGGAAAAATTCGCAGCGCGATTATTTTTGAAATGAGTTTTTGAAGTTGCTCTTCTGTATCGCCCTTAGCGACTCCCAACAGGGTCAAAAATCCTTTTTCTATGGAGGAGATCTCTTTACCACCCACTACGACTGAAGCATTTTGTACTCTTTGGACAACGGCCTTCATAAGCTCCTCTAATATTAAAAACTCTACGGCACGGCAAACCTGACGCATCGTAGACCCAAAAAAGAAGCAGGCACTTTAGAAAAAAAAGAGCCCCGAGGGGCTCTTTTTGACACGCTGTAGACTGAAAAAGTCACCAGGCACCTTTTTTTTAGTCTTCGTCTTCTTCTTCGACTTCTTTTAGTTCGTCGAGTTGTTTGGTGTCTTGTTTGGATTTGTTCGGATGAAGTTTTTGGTATTCTTTGATTTTCAAAGGATCCGGTCCCAACATCAAGAACATGTTTTTACCTTCCATTTTCGGCTGAGCTTCGATCATGGCTAGGTCATTTACGAAAGCGATCGCTTTTTGCATCACTTCCATGCCCAATTCTTGATGGGCCATTTCACGTCCCATGAAACGCAAAGAAACCTTCACCTTGTCCCCTTCTAAAAGGAAACGGCGGGCGTGGTTCATCTTAGTTTCAAAGTCATGCTGATCTGTGCGCGGACGCATCTGGATCTCTTTGATTGTCACTACGGTTTGTTTCTTACGAGCGGCTGTCGCCTGTTTCTTTTTCTCGTACTTCCACTTACCGTAATCCATGATTTTACATGTCGGAGGAGTTGCTGTCGGAGCAATCTCAAGAAGATCGAGGCCTCTATCTTCAGCAATACGTAACGCCTCAGGAACAGTCATCACTCCCAGCATGTTACCTTCATCATCGATAACACGGATTTGTTGAGCGCGAATTTCGCGGTTCACTCTTAATGAGTCTTTAGAGTCTTTCTTACGGTCACGGTCAAAACGTCCGCCACCACCTCTAAAATTACCTTCAAACTTGCTAATGGGAAACCTCCAGGGTTCTAGTTAGTCGTTGCAGCCTTCGCAAGAGAGGACTGCAATTGTCTTGTCGTAATATCGTCCAAAATCGTTTTCATTAACTCATCCACCGTCAGGCCTTTGTGCTCAGAGCCGTCTCTGAGACGCAAAGACACGGTCTTCGTCTCAGCCTCTTTATCCCCCACAATAATCATATAAGGGATTTTCTGAAGCTGAGCCTCACGGATCTTATAATTAAGCTTCTCATTACGGCGATCAAATTCAACACGAACTTTGTGCTCTTTGAGAAGTTTCATAATATCTTCACAGAACGTATTCACACGGTCCGTCACATTCAGGATGCTGACCTGGGTTGGGCACAACCACGGAGGCAAATGCCCCGCCGTATGCTCCAGGTAAACCCCGATAAAGCGCTCCAAAGAACCCAAAACCGCTCTGTGCAACATCACAGGGCGATGTTCTTTGTTGTCCTCACCGGTGTATTTTAAATCAAAAGCCTCTGGCATATTAAAGTCGACCTGAATCGTTCCCGTCTGCCATGAACGCCCCAAGGCATCCACAAAGTGGAACTCAAGCTTAGGACCATAAAAGGCCCCCTCGCCTGGGGAGTATTCAAACGGCAAATTCAAGCCATTCAAGGCATCGGCCAAGGCACCCTCGGAACGATCCCACACACTGTCATCACCCATTCTATTTTCTGGGCGAGTCGCCAAAAGAATTTTATAATTCGGCATTCCCAAGGTTTGATAGATTCGATTCAACATCTCAACGAAACGAGAGATCTCGACCGTCAATTGGTCCATCGAACAGAAGATATGAGCGTCATCCTGGCAGAACGTGCGCACCCGGGTGATCCCGTGGATCGCTCCCGATTTTTCATAACGGTGCAAACGACCAAAGTCCGCAATACGCAAAGGCAGCTCACGGTAAGAGTGCTTTTCCGCGCCAAACATCAGACAGTGACAAGGACAGTTCATGGGCTTTAGAGCATTCTCACGCTCATCAAGCTTCGTGAAATACATATTGTCCTTGTAGTTGGCATAGTGACCGGACTTCTTGAAAAGCTCCGTATCAAAAACCTGCGGCGTGATCACTTCCTGATAACCATATTCCAAGTACAAATCACGGATGTAGTTCACAAGTTCATTGTAAACCGTTGAACCCTTGCCCGTGAAGAAGGGAGACGCTGGAGCAAATTCATGGAACATGAACATGCCAAGCTCTTTACCCAATTTGCGGTGATCGCGCTTTTTGGCTTCTTCGAGATTGTGAAGATAAAGATCGAGATCTTTTTTATCGCCGAACGCGGTGGCGTACACACGCTGAAGTTGGGCGTTCTTTTCATCCCCTCTCCAGTAAGCTCCCGCCACGGAAAGAAGTTTGAACGCTTTGATCTGTCCCGTGCTTTGCACGTGAGGTCCACGACAAAGGTCAAACCATCCTTCGCCGTTGAAGTAAATCCCCACAACTGTCTCACCCTTTGAGGCCAAGTCTTCAATCAACTCCACCTTAAAGCGTTCGTTCATTTTTTTGAAGGTCTCAATAGCTTTAGCGATCGGCCAATTTTCACGACGAATCGGAAGATCCTTAGCGACGATCTCAGCCATCTTCTTTTCAATTTTTTCGAAATGCTCTTCATTGAAGGCAAACGGAGAATCAAAGTCGTAGTAAAAACCGTTGTCGATCACCGGACCAATCGTGACCTTCACCTCTGGCCAAATATCTTGAACCGCTTGAGCCATGATATGCGCGCAAGAGTGACGAATCACCTCCACCGCCTCAGGGCTTTTGGTGGTGATCAACGCCACCTTGGTTTGGTCCTTAAGAGGCATACGGAAATCAGAGATTTCGGTTGATCCATTGATTTTGACCCCAAGAGTTTCTTTGGCCAAACGAGGGCCAATGGACTGCGCCACTTCGAGCGCCGTTGGTTCATGGTCAAAAACCTTCGTAGAGTTATCCGGCAGAATGATTGTAACTTGTGACATTAGCTTGCTTGCACTCCGGCTTCGCCGGAGCATGAAAAGGTCGTCGTGAAACGATCAGTACTAGTTAGAAAATGTGATGAATAATTATGCATTTGCATCACATTATTAGTAATCCGCCTAGCACAAGGGGTCAAGCACTCACCGCAAGAAATTGCACACCTATAATCTGTTCCCCGGCGGTGGTCGACACAACCCAGCGAACTTGAGACTCCACGGACACCCAGCGCCCATGGCGATTTTGATACATCAAACTGACAAAGTCCTTCACGCGAACTCCACTTTGCCCCAAGGAGACCTGCGCGCCTCCCTTTGAGAAGTCATTCATCAACCCTTCACGGAGGAACTGGACCCCACCACCCGTGGGCGAGGCTTCCGCAACAACAGATTTTTTAAGCATCACTTGGGACTGAACCGGAACCCGCTCTTGCTTTCGACTTTTCACTGGCACCCCCATGAGGCGACGAGTCACAAGGCTCCCAATACGCGCCCCTTCAGACTCAAAAAGGAAAAGCATCTTGGGACTCATCAACGACATCTGATAAGCCGCACTTTCAATAGTTTGCACAATAAAGATAAAGGACAGTTTCGCATTGAACTGAAACCAGCTCGCAAAAGCTTGAACCGTTCGCAAACTAAGAAAATCAGACCGAACCACCACGCAGACCTCTCCTTGTTGAGACATTAAGTATTGCTTTAACTCCTCAGTGTTTCGAGAAAAGTGCCATCGCACCCCCACCACCCCCTGAAGATAGGGAGGTAGATTTTGACTCGAACTGAGATAGATAAGTTCCTGTACGGGCTTTTTATTCATATAAAGATCTATTGCAAAGCTGAAGCCCAAACCCCAACTCAACCCTGGCGCTTCCGACTGTCAAGCTCGTGGACAGTCGCACATAAAACTTTAAACAACATTGCTAAATTACTGATTTACCAAGCGAAAAATGCAAATCACTATCAACTCAATATTTTACCAAGGAGAACTCATGAAAACTCTTATGATTGCGCTCGTGGCCTGTTTGGCTTTCACATCTTTAGCTTTTGCCGAAGAAACGATGGGCCAAAAAACCGAGAAGACTCTAGAGACCGGCAAAGAAAAAGCCAAAGAACTGGCCTCTGAAGCTAAAGTCGAAACCAAGAAAGCCGCCCGAAAAACAAAACGCATGGCTAAAAAAGGCATGCATCGCGTGGAAGAGGCGACCTGCATGGAGGGCGACGCTGCCTGTGCCGCGAAAAAAATGAAAAATCGCATGGAAGAAGGGAAAGACACCACGGTCGACAAAATGAAAGACGTCAAAGACGAAATGTCGAAATAACTTTGCCCGGTGCCTGGACCTCTCAACGGCAACGAAGAGCGATCTCCCGCAGCTCTGACAAATCGTCACAGTCAAAACGTGAAATTCGACTGCAGACATAATCTATGCAAGACACGTCGTAAAGGCCTCGACACATATCCGTGACTTCGAACACCTCGACCTTTTCATCACAAGCAAACCGACTCACACGACTGCAGATACTGCGCACGCAATCGCCATTCACGTTGCGACATGCCTCCGACACCTCCAGCATATCCTCCCGATCATCGCATTCAAATCGACTCATCTGGGCACAAACCGCATCAATGCATCGACTGGGAGATCCTCCGGGAGAACACTGCGGAGGTCGAGGCGAAGGACGAGGCGGCGTATTGGGAGGTGGCGCATTTTCAGGAGGGTCCGGCAAGGGTCGTGGACGCGGCTGAGCCAAATTAAGATAGTAGGCATCGACCAACTGCTGAAGCCTTTGCGAAGAAGTCACTGCAAAACTATCGATTGAAATCAACAATGACAGAACAAAAAAAATCGAAATCGCCAGACGCATAAAACCTCCCCCTTCATGCTCAGGGAGATCTCAAAGCAAGCTCAAGGCTTTCCCAAAGAAAGAGACAAAATACATCCCACACATTTCTTTGTCTGAACCTTGGCCGAATTTTGTCAAATGAGCTTTATGCCCTCAGCGACGATTTGGGCTGGAGAATTCCTTAGAAAAATTCCATAAAAAAAGGGAACTCTGAAGAGTTCCCTTTTTGAGAGGACTATGAAGTTCCTCAATTAGTAAGCAACGTGGTGATTGACAGCCTCATGAAGACGAGGATCCTTCAATGGAACCAAGCTGTGCTTGCTCCAGAAAGACATGATCGTCAGCAAGAAGACCCCTGCGAAACCAGCAAAGATACCGATCTCCCAGAATCCGAAAGTCACATGACCATCGAAGAAGTTAGGATAAACCATCCAGTAGATATCCACGTACTGCATAACCAAAACAAGAGCCGACACCAACAAAACGTGGGTGTCATTTCTCTTAGCACCACGGGGAAGAAGCGCCAAGAAAGGCACAACGAAGCGGAAGATCAAAAGGGCCATAGAAACGCCCATCCAGCCGCCTTGTGCTCTCATGATGTAGTATTCAGTCTCTTCTGGTAAGTTAGCGTACCAAATCAACATGAACTGAGAGAACGCAATGTAAGCCCAGAAAATAGAGAAGCCCTTTAGGTACTTCACTACGTCATGCTGATGTTCTTCAGTCACATAACCTTTTACATAGCCATGACGCTTCATCAACACAACAACAATTGCCAAGAAAGCCATACCCGCTTGGAACATGCCCGAGAAAGTATAGATCCCGAAAATTGTTGAGTACCAAGTTGGCAACAAAGACATCAACAAGTCCACGCTGAAAAAAGAGAAGGCCAAAGCAAAGAACACCAAGAAGCCCACAGCCGGAGATACGTTTTTATGCGTCAAATTCGCATCACCCGTTTGGTCTTGCTTCAAAGAGTTACCAACCATCACATATTTGAAGAGCATACAGCCGACAGCAAAGATGAACAGACGTACAACAAAGAAGCCGGTGTTCAGGTATCCTGTTTTAGCGGCAATAACAGCATTGTTCGCCACAGTCTCTGAATTCGCCCAAGGATAAAGATGTTTGAAGCCTACCAAAAGGATCAAACCGCCCACGAGGATTCCAGGAATGAAAGCCGTTGTTGCTTCCGCATAACGACGGATAGAAACAGACCAGCCCGCTTTTGATACATTATTGAGTGCAATCCAGAAAAGCCCGCTCACACCCATGGCAGAGAAGAAAAAGAAAGCCACCAAATAAGAAGTCCAAAGACGCTCTTGGTTCTTCATCAATCCGACAACAAAAGTCAAAAGACCGATGGCGATCAAGGCGAAACTCAAAGTTTTGAGTTTCGCAGGAGCTTCAAATTTAGATACATGTAGATTTACGTGATTATGTTCGCCCATTCTAAAACCTACTTCGATTGCTTCTCAAGGAAGCGAATGTAGTTAACAACTTGCCAACGATACTTTTGAGGAATGTGAGAAGCGTAAGGCCCCATCACACCCTGCCCCATTGTGATCACATGATAAAGGTGTCCATCCGTCCATGCCTTCACCTTGTCACTCACCACTGGAGGTGGCTTCAAAGCCATTTTGTCGGTCAAAGTCGCTTTCGCAGCAACCCCGCCCTCACCTTTGTAACCATGGCAAAGAGCACAGTTTGTTTCGTAGAATTTTTGACCTACGATCAAAGTGTCTTCATCCACTTTGCCAGCAAGAGGATTTTTCAAATTCTTAGATGCAGCCTCCACATCAGTTCCGTATTTGTAGGGCTCAAAACCCACTGGAACTGTGTTTTCCGGAGGAACTCTCATTCCTCTGTGGAAAGGAGAGCTTTCATCATACTCCTGCGCCTTGATTGCAGGAGATTCCATCATGTCTTGGATAACTTCAATGTTGGGCTTATTGCCGCTAGGACCACAGCTGGACAAGGCCAAAACTGTTAAGCCTGCTGCTGCAACACCCATGGATAAGTTCACGAGGCTTCTCATTTAGTACTCCGTCTTTTTCACTTCAGTTGCGCCCATCTCTTTGAACATCTTCTCAATTTTGGATTCATCATACCCAACATCATTGAAAGGAATGAAAATCGCAAACTTGTGACAGCTAAGATCTGGATCAATATTGGGAGGATCAATGCGTGGAATTTTACACGCATAGAACAACGCCGCTACCGAGCAAAGAGCCGCAAACAAGATCGTCAATTCGAAGATAATAGGAATAAACGCAGGCAATGAGAAGAACGGTTTACCACCGACATTCACCGCCCAGTCCACTGCAGAAGTCCACCAGGTCAAAAGAAGACCCAGGATCATTCCCACAAAGCCCGACACGAACGTGACATAAGGAATCCATGATCTTTTAATGCCACAAGCTTCTTCCATTCCATGAACCGGATAAGCAGAAATGGCTTCAAATTTTGTAAAACCCGCTTCGCGTGTTTTACGAGCCGCCTTAAGAATGAGATGCTCGTCAGTCCAGATACCAGCGATACCTTTAGTATATTGAGCCATTAGTGGTGCCCTCCTTTTTCGTCGTAACCCACATGCAATACGGGCTTCACTTCCGCGATGGAGATCGCAGGGAACAAGCGCAAATACAACAAGAACAAGGTCAAGAACATACCGAAGGATCCAACCAGAACCCCCGTATCAAACCATGACCACGCATACATACCCCAGCTTGATGGCAAGAAGTCGCGATGCAAAGAAGTCACTGTGATCACGAAACGCTCAAACCACATACCGATGTTCACGAAGATGGAAACAACGAACATCACAGGGATTGAACGACGCATTTTCTTGAACCAGAACAACTGAGGAATCAAAACGTTACATGACACCATTGTCCAGTATGCCCAGCCGTAAGGACCGAAAGCACGGTTGATGAACACGAAACGCTCGTATTGGTTGCCAGAGTACCAAGCAATGAAGAACTCAGACGCGTAAGCGTAACCAACCAACATACCTGTGGTCATGATGATCTTATTCATCACTTCCATATGATCCAAAGTGACGTAGTTCTTGAATTCAGGGAATCCGATACGCACCAATGTCATCAAAGTCACAACCATCGCGAAACCAGAGAAGATCGCTCCGGCAACGAAGTATGGAGGGAAGATCGTCGTATGCCAACCTGGCAAGTTAGAAACCGCGAAGTCGAAGGAGACGATTGTATGAACCGACAAAACAAGTGGAGTCGAAAGACCCGCCAAGATCAAGTAAACCATCTCATAGTGGCTCCAGTTCTTAGCAGTTCCACGCCATCCCAAAGAAAGAGCGCCATAAACCTTACGACGAAGTGCATTTTTAGCACGGTCTTTAATCGTCGCGAAGTCAGGAACCAAACCGATGTACCAGAAAACCATTGATACAGTCGCGTAAGTAGAAACTGCGAACACGTCCCAAAGAAGTGGAGAACGGAAGTTCACCCACAAAGGTCCGCGTTGATTTGGATATGGGAACAACCAGTAATCAAGCCACGGACGACCTGTATGAAGCAAAGGGAACAAGCCCGCGGTCATAACCGCGAAGACCGTCATCGCTTCCGCCGTACGCGCAACCGAAGTTCTCCACTTTTGACGGAACAAGAACAGAACCGCCGAGATCAGGGTGCCGGCGTGACCGATACCGATCCAGAATACGAAAGTTACGATCATCGTACCCCAGAAAACCGGACTGTTAACTCCGAGAAGACCGATACCGATGCCGACAACCGCAGCAAGAATTCCGATGTAGAACAACAACAACGTTTTTGCACCTAAGAAAAGACCGATCCAACCTCGAGAGGGGAATCTTTCTACCGGTGCACAGATATCGTCAGTCACATCCTTTAAGGACTTATTTCCAAGGACTAATGGGCTACGCTTAATCATGAGTGCTCACCTTGTTTTGCAGTACCGTGACCTTTGTGGTCACCAGTTGATTCTTTATCATTGTTACGAATTTTCGAGAGGTAGCGAACCGATGGTTTTGCATGCCACTCTTCCAGAAGGGCGTATCCACGCTCTTCTGTCTTAAAGATCTTAGCAACCTGGCTGTTCGCATCGTTCAGATCACCGAACGTGATCGCCCCTGCTGGGCACGATGTCTGACAAGCCGTCTTCACGTCGCCATCTTTCAATGGACGTTTTTCATTACGGGCTGTTGTTTTTGCATCCTGAATTCTATGAACACAGAATGTACATTTCTCCATCACCCCGCGCACGCGAACGCCGACGGAAGGATTCAAAGCCATGTTCAAAGGCTTCTCGATCACCTTCGCATAGTTGAACCAGTTAAAGCGACGAACTTTGTATGGACAGTTATTCGCGCAGTAACGAGTTCCCACACAACGGTTGTAAACCATGTCATTGAGACCTTCATCAGAGTGAACAGTCGCAAGAACAGGACAGACCGTTTCACATGGAGCATTATCACAGTGTTGACACATCACTGGTTGGAAAACCGCTTCCGCATCCGCAGGATTGCCCGTGTAATAACGGTCAATACGGATCCAGTGCATTTCACGACCTTCGATCACATACTGTTTACCAACAACTGAAATGTTATTTTCAGATTGGCAGGCAACGACACATGAAGAACAGCCAGTACAAGAGTTCAAATCAACAGCCATGCCCCACTTGTGACCACTGTATTCGTGGCCAGACCAAATAGACCAAATTTGGTGTTTATGGATGCCCGCATCTTTCTTCTTATTATAGTCTTTCAAAGTCGCTTCTGCGACGATGCTACGACCTTCCATAGAGTGATGTCCTTGCGTGATCGCAAGTTCATACTTCTTATGAAGTTTCGTGAAGGTTGCAGTTTGACCCGAGAATACCATCTTGCCGTCTTTAGCTATCGCTAAAGCAAACGCATTTTTACCGATACCGTTTCCAACTTTACCCGCATGAGTACGCCCGAAACCTACAGCAATCGCCAAAACATCATCATGAAGACCTGGTTGGATATGAACGGGAAGTTCAATTTTCTTTCCACCCACTGTCAACTCAACGACAGACGCCTGTTTCAAGTTGTGTTTTTCAGCTGTCGCCAAAGACACCATGATGTAGTTATCCCAAACAATTTTTGTAATAGGATCTGGAACTTCATGAAGCCATGAAACGTTATTCAAAGAGCCATCGCCCATTTGCGATGTTGGGTAAAGAACAAGTTCAAATCCCTCTTTCGCAGCCGCAGGCTTAATAGAAGTGAATGCATCCACTTTGAATGAACGAGCGGACGAACCTTTACTCAACTCTCCAGCAAAACCTTTTTGCAAAGTCTCTTGCCAGAAATCGTCAAAGTCTTTTCCTTTACCCACTTTAGGGTAAACGTCTGACTTCCAGAAAACTCTCAAGTAGTCATAGAAAGTCTCATAGTCTCTTAGACGAGCCGGGCCTACATTCGCCATGTATCCCCAAGTCATCAAAGAAAGCTGGAAAGAACGAGTGTCGTACATTGGGCGGATCGCAGGTTGGCAGATTGTGTACACGCCACTTGCCAATTCTGCATCACTCCAAGACTCTAGCGCATGATTGTCTGGAGTCACAAAATCTGCGTAGACACCAGTTTCGTCGATACGATCGCCTGTGTAGACAACCATTTCAACTTTCTTAACAGCGTCAGCAAAGCCCATTTCCTCAGGCAATACGAAAGCAGGGTTAACTCTGTGGATGATCAAAGACTTCACTTTGCCATCCTTCATGTCTTGAATAAGAGATGTCATTTCAGAGTAAGAGGCTTTCAAACCAGGGTTTCCACCCTTAGCATCAACCGTCTTGCCTTCGTTCTCTAAAACAGAGTTCAAGAAGTTCACGGCCACTTGAAGTTCTTTGGACTTTTCAGTCAAAGTCTGCAAGCCACCAGCAACAACCAAAGACTCACCTTTATTGGCCAGAAGATCTGCAGCGACTTTCGCAAACAACTCTGGCTCGATTCCCAATTTCTTAGCTGTGTCAGCAAAAGGCGCCAACGCAGACTTCACTGCTGCATTTCCAGCGTAGGAAGAAGCCCCTTTTTTCACGATGATTTCATGAAGAAGGCCCATCACAACATCAAGCTGCTGAGAAGGTTTGATCTTGAAGCGGATATCCGCATTTGCACCCGTCAAAGAATAGTTGGAGTCAAAAGACACCATACGATTCATGTTCTTGATGTCTTTTCTGCCGTTCGCAAACTGATTTGTGAAGGCTGTTGGAGAAATCCAAGTACCCAAGAAATCTGCATCAACTGATACGATCATTTTAGCTTTGTCGAAACGATAAGCAGGAACGACGTCATCGCCGTATGCCGCTTTTTGCCCCTCACGAACTTCTTCGTTCGCAAACGCTTCCCACATCACGTGTTGAGCTTTGAAACCTTGAGAGAAATCGCCGATCACAGCGCGTGTTGCCGGAGACGAAATCGCTCCCGTCAAAACAACAACGCCACCTTTTTTAAGTTGATCAACGACTTTTTTATCAAGCTCTTCCCACTTGACGTCGACCAATTGACTGTTGGTCTTTTTCTCATTGAAAAGATTGCGTTTAGGTCCCTGAAGTCTTTCAGGATCATACATATTAAGTAAAGAAGCCTGAGAACGGATGCTCAAACCGCTCATGCTGAACGGATGACCCGGATTTGCTTCGATCTTAATGGGGCGACCTTCTCTGGTTTTTACCAGAACGCCCAATCCTTCTGAACCGTCAAAGTAGGCAGAAGAATAGTAGTTCGCAATACCCAAAGTCACTTCTTCAGGCTGCTTGTTATAAGGGACAATTTTTTGTACGGGACGGCGGATACAGCCCGCACTTGCCATGGCAATGGACGCCCCCATCAGTTTCAGGAACTCACGACGAGCCCAACCATCCTCACCGTCTTTTTCACGAAGCGGAGAAGATTGAAACTCGGTTTCAGCCATTTTCATGAACTCAGGATCATTCTTCCATTGTTCTAGGCTCAACCAGTACTTATTATCGCGCTCAATCGTTGGACGAAGCGCTTTTTTCATTTCTAATTCATTATCATGATGCATTTCAGACATGGTACCTTCCGAAATCCTTAGTAGTGACAAGTTGAACAGTTGAGAGGTGCTTTATTCTCTGGCTGACGATGACAGTTCACACACCAACCCATGGAAAGATCAGAGAACTGCTGAACCTTAGTCATTGTCTCGATCGGACCGTGACATGTTTGGCAGTTCACGCCTTTTGCAACGTGGGCGTTGTGATTGAAGTGAACAAAGTCTGGAAGCATGTGAACGCGAGTCCATTCAATGGAGGCACCGCTATCATAAGCTTCACGAAGCTTTTGAATATTGGGTCTATCTGTTCCCACCTGAAGGTGACAGTTCATGCACGTTGAAAGTGCAGGAATATTTGCGTGCTTCGTTCTTTCCACCTGATTGTGGCAGTACTGACACTGCATTTTGTGTGTTCCCACATGCAGGGAATGGTCAAAAGGAATTGGTTGCTCTGGAGCATATCCTTTATTGTAACCAAACCCAGGCTGAAATTTGCAGCCTGTGAGAAGTGTTGAAACCATGAGCGCGCCTAAAAACGCCAATGCGCTCGCCGCCGATCTGTTGAATACCCGATGCATAATCATCCTTCGCTAACTCACTACGGTGTGGGCCAAAGACAAACGAATGCTGTCCTAATTTTAGTTTGCACCTATTTAATGGTGGAAAAGTTCTGTTGTCCATCATCTTTTTGCAAACATAATGAAAAAGAAGGACTCCCACACATTTTCAGCACACTAACTCAGCAACACCCGATCTCTTCAACCCGTTGTTACTTTAACCTTTACGTTTTCCTGCTCTAATCATACTGACGTAGATCACCATCAAGATATGTGCTGCCACAAAAGCAGACACGTACTCAACCCCCCCGGCCCCAAAGCCGTAGGAATGAAGCCCCGCACCAAGAACGAAGTTCACTCCATACCAAGCCATGATCACTAAAGAGAACGTGATAATCGCCGTCACTACCATTCCAAAATGTTTGATCATACCCGCATAGCGCGCATGAAGAACCGCCAAGTACCCAAGAAGCGCAATCAACGCCCAAGTCTCTTTTGGGTCCCAACCCCAGAAACGACCCCATGAATAATCAGCCCAGATACCACCCAGGATAATCCCCGGGGCCAAGAAGGCGACACCAATTTGCATAGAACGATAGATCCCCATCACCACTGCTTTGATCTTTTCGTGATGTTTTTCCTCGCCACGCAAATAATAGATTAAACCAATATCACCCAAACCAAACGCCAAGAAGAAAGCCGCATAACTAATAGTGATGGTCATTACGTGAATGGTCAGCCAATAGTTGCTACGCAAAACCGGCTCTAAAGGTTGTAGAGTCGGGTCTAAAACTGCCGGAGCAAAATCGGCGATCACAAGACCGAAGGCGGCAACCAAAGTCCCTGCAACTAAAATAAGACGGAATTTGTAGATGATCTCTAAAATCGCCGCAAAAAGGACCACGCCCCAAGAAACCCACACCACCGTTTCATACATATTCGAAACGGGCGCTCGATCCATGATGTACATACGCACACCAAAGCCATAGGTGTTCAAAACAAAACCAATCGCCAGAAAGACCCAGGCGATTTTCATCAAGGACTCTTTACTTAAAGTCCACACCAACAACAAAACGATGAAGGCCAGGAAGTAAAAGATATAAGCCCAACGGAACGGATGGAAGCTATTGTAATGAACCTCGGCGGGAATCGTTCCACTGTGTTCATAAAGCCCCGGATTGACTGCACGCGCAGACTCTTCAAAGCCTTTAACGGCATTGTCAAGATCTACGGCTGTTTGCGAAGTGCTCTCATTCTTTGCCATCGCCCCGATGTGGTTCACAAAGGCCTTGGTCATCGCCAGGAATTTTTCTTGCTGAACCGGTTCTAAATCAGCCACTGCCACCCAAGAATTCCCTTCTTTAGGCGGAACCAATTTCAACATCCGGCCTGCCGCGATTTCCTGAAATACGAAGAACTGATTTTCTAGGCGTTGCAATGCTTGGAAGTAAGGATTGAGTTTTTCTTTTGACTCGCGCTTCCCTTGAAGCTCTTGACGAAGCAACGCAAAACGTTCGCTGCCAAACAACTCTTCACCAGAAAAGTAACGCTGATCTTTCGGAAGCTTCATGGCCTCCAAAACTTCGTGATTACGAACTTCAAAAATCTTTTTATCCTGCCAAGCCTGTGGCGACAACATCCAAGTCATCACGATCTCTGTCGCCGCTCGGCCTTCATAGGTCGTCTTGCCGTAGACAATCTCCAACATCTCCCGCGAGAAGCTGTCGTAGGGCTTAATGCGACCGCCGTCTTGCACCGGAAGATACTTTAGCGCATCACCTGCTTTTGCATAAACCGTCACACTCAATAGCAGAGAGGCCAGTACCAGAAAAAACTTCTTCATATTCAATTCCCGTTTTCCTTTTGCGACTTGCGCGCAATTCTAAAATCGAGGTGTTTAAACCACATTAATAAAACAATCCCTAAACTCAGCACCAAAGAACCAAGGTATTTTAAAAAACGTCCTGGATCTTGGTTGACAGAAAAAATCGAAGCCACCGGTTTCCCCTGCTCCTCTTGGAAGCTGGCCTGATAAATCGTAAGTCCCTTGTATTTTAAGGGCTCATTCATTGAAATCAGATGCTCACCGGAATCAGGAACCTCTACAACACTTTGATAAGCCATCGCACGCATCGTTCCTTGGTAGCGACTGACTTCGAAGTTCTTCAGCTTCAAAGGAAAACCCAAATCCACACGGCGATTGCCGTAGGTCAAAAGATAGACAGCATTGTTAGTAAATAACTTCGTCATATCGTTCAGCAAAACCCAGTGTTCTTTACCTTCAAAAAGAATTTTAATCGCCGAGGTCGTCATCGGCGACGGACGCTCTGCGGGCTTTAAATCCCACTCTTCAAGGGCTGCTGGCAAATAGCGCAAAACACGGAACTGCAACGACATCTTGTAGCCAGGATCAAAGACATCCCCTTCTTTAACCACACCTTTTTTCAAAGGTGTGGCGCTGTCTTTTTGAAAGACCACATAACGAAGCCCCTCTTTAGAGGGAGTCAGGAATATCTCATTAGCCTCACGACCTTTTTCAGGAGCCGGTCCCAGATGAATCTGCGCGGGTCCGAAATTATGAGTCGCCACCGTATCCGACTTTCTTTGCACCAACCACTCAATCACGTTGACGTTGGCGTTTTGCAATTGAAAGCGCAGGCCGGCTCCGCCCTTACCGGACTCATCAGCAACCACCTTGCGGGACGGAATCACGTATTTTTGATAGTCGACAATGCGAATCTCGCCACTCAAAGCGGGCACGATAAAAGGATGTTCGACTGTGGGGGGTTTTTTGAAGAAATCCACTTCTTGCTCAAGTGTTTTGGAATAGCGATCCCCATCAAACGAAGAGTAAACAACCAGATCCGTCTCGGCGACCTGAACAAAGTTGTTGGTTTCACCAATCCCCACTCTCATGGAACCATCAAGACCATACTCCATGGTCAACCACGCGCCGGCTAACAGAATGATGATACCAATATGTGCAAGAACAAAGGCTGCGTGGCGCTTTCGCCAAGGCCACCGATCCAGCATCACCGCCGTCAAATTGATGACCAACAACCCCATCACCGCATACATAAACCAAGTGTCATAGACGAGCTTCTTGGCGGCATAAGCATCGTACTTAGCCTCAACAATAGTGCCCACGGCCGTAATCGCCGCAAGGGCCACAATGATGAACACCGCAAGCTTCAAAGAAGCCAAGGGCTTATTAAGTCTTTTGAGAAGAGATTTCTTTGGCACACTAGTATTATCCAATGAGCATGTCCTTGCTGAGAGCCAGTTGTTTTTTGCGTATTGCTATCAATAGTTTAAGTGCCGTTCACTGACTACGCTTTTCCCTCTTCGACGCTCTACATTATATGCAGCAAATTGTTGCGGACATAGCTCAAAGCAAAAAGGACTTTCTCTTGAACCTTCTTGGCCTCTTCAGGCTTTAGCTTCTTTGATTTTTCATCCATATAAAGGGATCGGTTCATCTCCACCTGAAGAGTGTGCTGCTCTCGCTTCGGGTCTCCATACTGCTCCGTGACACGTCCACCAAAGTACGGCCAGTTGTAGCCGACCTTAAAACCCGCCGTCGCGTAAGCCGCAATCACCAGATCCTTAAATCGCGGGTCACAACTTTTTCCCTTGCTGTCACTGACCACAATATCTGCCCGCAGCTCTCCCGGATCACGATGTTCGCTGGTGCCCAGGGAAGGCATGCTGTGAGCATCAATATGATAGGTCTTCTTAAAATCTTTCTCATGGAGCTTTTGATAAAGCTCTCGAATGCCCGCATGGAAAGGTTCGTAAATCAATTTAACAAGTTCCTGATGAACCTCAGGAGTCATGGGCTCTTTCATAATCTCGTGCTTGTAAGTCGTGATGACCCAATGAAATCCTCGATTGTGCATCCCTGCGGGGTTGGGGTTGCCGATAACGGATGAAGCATCTACATCGTCGGGAATACGGTTGAGATCGGCGGCATAACGATGCCATTCCGTTTTCACATAAGGGATATGAAGCTTGTGCAAGGTCGGCTCATAAAGAAAATCCACATAACGATCGACATCACACATCAAAATTTCCTCTGGCAGAGTATTGAGCCACGGAGTTTGTGGTGGAATTTTTTCTCCCGAATGCGGGATCGTTACGATCAAAGGCACTTCATTTGCTGTCATGTTTGCTCCCGTAAACTTACCCTTCTACCTTGACCTCTTGCGCAGAAAAAGCAAGACTTTAATAAAGGACTTTTATTATGACGAACGCTCCCAAAGCTAAAATTTATACGCGCACAGGTGACAAGGGTACCACACGCTTGGTCGATGGCTCTTGTGTAGAAAAATTCAATCCTCGCGTTGAAGCTTATGGAACCGTGGACGAACTCAACAGTTATTTAGGCGTCGTCCGTTCTGCTCTGACCGGCTTTGCCGACCTCAGAGAGTTAGACAGCCCCCTTGAAAAGATTCAAAATGAACTCTTTAACATCGGCAGCCTCCTTGCCACTGAAAAAGAGGAGGTTTTTAAAATGCTTCCTCCGATCACCGAAGAACAAATTCGCTTTATTGAAGTTCAAATTGACGAGATGAGCGCACAACTTCCAGAGCTTCGTAACTTCATTCTGCCAGGAGGACACCCTGTCGCGGCCCATCTTCATGTGGCACGCACGTTCTGTCGTCGCAGTGAACGGCGCTCTGCGGAGATCGCCGTCAAAGATGACCGCTATCTTCCCGCTCTTCAATACCTCAATCGCCTCAGTGACTATCTTTTTGTGGCGGCTCGCTGGGTGAATTTCAAGACTCAGCACCAAGATGTTCTGTGGAAAAAAACTTAATGAAGCTCGACATCGCCAAACCGGAAGATTCTCAAGCGCTCACTGAGTTTTATAAAAGCTTCCCCTTGCGCGGCCTGGTCGAAATGAAGATTGATCGTGATGGGGATTTTTTTGCTCCTTACTCGATTCAATCCGATCGCCATCTCACTTATCTTTTAAGAGATGAAGATAAACTTGAGGGGATGGCAAGCTTCGTCATGCGTGATGTTCTTCTCGACAACAAGGTCCGCCCCGTTGCTTTTGGCCGAGATCTACGCATCTCTTCCAATCGCCGGGCTATTTTGGAATGGTCTCAGCATTTTTTACCCGTGATGGACGAGGTCTTTAAAACCTTTGGGTGCGAGTACCTGTTTTCGGTTTTAAGCATGAGCGAGGTGCAAGCGCTGAATGCCTTCGTTCGCCCCCGCACAATGAAGCGCCCTTTACCTCACTACTATCTTTTCCGACGCTTCAACATGGCCTCGGTTCATGGACGCCTGCCTTGGGCCAGCAATCCCCTTCCACATCTGCGCATTCGCCGAGGCAACTCATCGAACGTGGATGCCTTGATTTATTATATCTCTCAAAAATCAAGACAGAAAGATCTGGCGACAGTTTGGGACACCTACAGCTTCTATGAGAAATTGGAGCGTTGGAAAGGACTCAAGCTAGAAGACTTCCTGATCGCCTTTGACAGGAATGAAAACATTGTGGGCTGCGCGGCCCCATGGTCTTCAGGAGGTTTGCAGGATTTTATTCCCATGCAATACTCGCTGCGAGCCCATAACTTCCGCCAGTTTTTAAAGTTCGGGAAGATGCTAGGATGGACCCGCACTTTGACGAAGCCCTATTCACGCCTGAAGATCGAAGCCAGTCTGAATTTTAAGTACATGAATTTTCTTCTGGCCGATAACGGCGATATTTTTGAGAGTCTTCTTTGGAAGGCTTTCGACGAGGCCCAAGAAAACGAATTTCTGGTCTATAATCAGACACGCTCTGAGTACATCTATCGTCGCCCGCCGAATTGGATCTCGGCAAAAATGCCGTTCGGGGTTTATCTATTAATGCGACCCGATCAAGAGCCTCCTTCATTCTTGCACCCTGCTAATGAGAAGGCTGTTGAGATGGAACCGTTTTTTTCGCTCTAACAAACGCCCGGCCCCAGCGAAATCCCCCCGGGACCAGAATTGTCCCTCTCTCCCATTTCTGACACCCCTCGCAGAATCAACTCGTCTAGAAACCACGCTCCTCCAGCATACGTCTTGCACATCATCCCCTCAGAGGTGCATCGGTGCTGTTAAATGCAAAACATCTCATTTTGAGACACGTCCTCCAAGTCCTGCTTGGAGTCGGACTGCTATGCTCTAGCACGGTGGCTCAAACCGCACAGATGTCGACCGCACAGAAAAATGGTATTTCTTCGGCGGACCGTATCGCCACCGCCTTGATAAATTCTCTTCCTGATTCCGGCGTGAAAAATGGACTCAAAAGATATTATCAAATTCTGGATCCTCGAGCTTACGCGACCGACACTCAAGTCGCCTCTAAAAACTCTGGAGTGAGCAACT
The DNA here is from genome assembly GCF_047637665.1 of Bdellovibrio sp. Classification (NCBI taxonomy): domain Bacteria; kingdom Pseudomonadati; phylum Bdellovibrionota; class Bdellovibrionia; order Bdellovibrionales; family Pseudobdellovibrionaceae; genus Bdellovibrio; species Bdellovibrio sp. Next base: position 81,119 of record NZ_JBLJBT010000043.1, read on the forward strand.
ATTTTCAACACCACTTTTCAAACAACAAATGCTTCGCAGAAAAGGCATTGTTATTCTATCGCGACTTACGATTGAGCACTCGCCAAACCCAACTCATCGACGAAAAAGAGAATCGCCATAGTCGAACCTCTTTGGGAGACAAGGCAGGAATGAATCGCAAAGACTTAAAACCCGGTTGGCTCTATGAAAAAGCTCTGCACTATACCAAAGGGAATCCCAATGCCGCCCTCACTTTGATTGGCATGTGTGGCCATGATGATCTGAAACAAGGTGAGTTTCTCAACGACACCGTCGAAGAACAACTATTGGCAAAGGGTTATCGCCATGACGAGTTTTTTGAACTGCCTGACGGCGAAGAAAATCAAGAGTCCCCCTGTCCAGCCAGAACCGCCGATTTCTATATCGCTGGCGCTTTGGCTGACAATGCCGATATTGATGCTTCATTAAAAAGAAGAATTCTAGAAACTCAATACCCCGGCAAAAAGGCGGAACAAGTTGCGAGCAAGAACTACCACGTTTTAGGCGCGGCATTCATGACTTGCCAAATGATCGAGGCCGGACTGAATCCTTTGCTGGCCGTGAAGGTCGAATCCATGGCGGCCAATCTTTATCGTGGCATTCGTCTTTGCCAAAATATCGAAGTTCCCGCACATCTTTTCTGGCGCCTGCAACGAGATCAACAAATCAAAGGACGCCCCCCTCGCCTTCGCTTTGAAGAGGCCGTGATTCAAAATGCTCTTGCCAAAGGGCGCAGCAAACAGTGTCAAACCAAGAGTGCGAAAGAAGATGTTTTTTGTGATCTCCTCAAAGCCGTCGGAGCCCCTCTGGAGCTCGACGTTCCTCGCCTTGAACAACGTGCTCAAGGACTTCTTCAAGCTTATATGGATAATATGATTGCCAGTGGTCTTTATGCTTCCTGGCATGTCAGCGGCGAAATTGCCGGCGTTAGCCTGCCCTGCTCGCGCGATCAGCTCTTCGGTCCTCATCCCTTTATGAAATGGCTGGTCTCCCAGACGGAGTTGCCTCTCAATATTTGTGGAAGTGGATTGACAGCCGAGTCGTGCCGAAAGGCCCTGGCAAAAATTAAAAGTTGGGAGATTGATTTTGATTGGACTGTTTCACAGCATGTGGCCGGTGCGAAGTTCGCCGCTCGTGTGTGCAAGCCCCATCCACAAAACAAGACTTCGCTGGACGAGTTCTGCAATTAGACGCCGCCACACACCTGACTCTTTTTGCTACCTCAATGGCGCCAAAGGGCACTCATTGAGCCTTATAACAAAATTAACCCACTATAAGTCTTTAAAACGGCGGCAAGGTCTTTGCTGAGTCTTCGTCATATCTTAATATATGGAGGTCCGTGTGAAGAACCATTTATGGGTTGCTGCCCTGATGATCGCTTTGTCCCCGCTCACGTCTAATGCCGAGAACTTGGTTGAAAGCTCCAGGGACCTGAACTTCCGTCTGAAAAGCACCCAAGATCTTCTTTTCGGAGTCACTAACAACGCCGAACAAGATAGACATTACCAAATCACCCAAAAAGAGCTGCAAGGCGTTCTGCGTATCATTCACCGCGACGAACTCTCCGCGATGGATCTAATCAATCTCAAACTCAATCTCAATCTAGATTCCCGTTATAACGAATTGTCTGTTGATCAAAAAATCGATTTAGAGAAAGTCATGACGGATGTTTCCTGGGTGCGTTCCAGAATGTCGGAATATGAGTTCTTCAGCAAATTCCACTGTCGTTTTGCCGTCCGGGACAATCCTTTAGAGGAACTTCCCAACGACTCTTTTATTAAAAATCCAGCTCAATACCGCGATCAGATGCCTCGTGAGATTATTGATCACGCCGAAGAGACTCGCGGAGATCGCGCCGTGATCGGAATGTGTTGGGATAAAGCCGAGAAAGACATTTTAAACTCTTGGACCCAAGAGATTCGCAAAAAACAGTTTCAACAGTAACTGAAGATAAAAAAAAGATCTCTTCAATGTCCTTGAAGAGATCTTTTGCTTTTTTCTAGATTACGTTTCTATTCACACTTACTGCTTCCACAGTCTGCGCAAACAAAACAACCCTCTTGAATTTTTAGGTTATTTCCGCCGCAGCTCGTGCACTTAATGGTCTTGATCTCTTTGATATAAGTCTTCAAGGTACGACCAATCGCTTTTGCAAAAGACGTGATAGTTCCCTCACTCTTAATCAATTGAGAAACCACGAACTCAATATCCGCTCCGTGACGAAGGGCCGTGGAAATCATTCTGGTTAGCGCCTCTTGTTCATCGGATTCGAAGAACTTACGGATATCCGCCAACACCCAGCCATCTTTCGTCTCAAGATTGTAAAGACCCGATTTTTCTTTTACGAGCTTTCCGTTCTTTACATGAGTCGGCAAATGAAGACTGTTTTGTTTCATCGCAAAGACTTCATAAGGGTCATTCCCCAAAAGCCCCACAAGAACCACCCAACGGCTTCCCGCACTTGTGATCTGGTGAATATCACAGTCCAAAGATTTTGGACGAGGAATGGCTTTCGTATGCAATACAGTGGAATCATCTTTAGCAACAATCGCACTTGAAGCGGACAATACTGTCGTCATCGTGCCTTCACGATAAGACGTACATCCTTTAATAGTTCCTGTTTTATAAACGTCGTAATAAAGACGTTTGAAATCCTCGTACGGATAGCTTTCAGGAATATTCACCGTTTTCGACATAGCCGAATCAATGTACTTAGAAAGAACGCCCATTGTCTTAACATGATCATCAATGGTGAGATTAAACGTCGTTGACGCCCAGTCCGCCTGAGGATCCCAGCTCTTATTCTTTTCATGGAAACGAACGGCGTAGTCCCGCACGCGGGATTCCTTCAACAATCCACGAGAAGCATCAAACTTCCAAACGTCGTCATTAAACTTCGTGAAAAGTAAACTTTCATCGCCCTCTTTAGTCCACTGCCATTTTGTTTCAGGACCCGAGATATCATAGGTCTTAGCTTCCCAGTTGATATTCTTAGGAACGCCCAAACCCTCTGGCGGGAACGGCTGCATCACCGTGCGGGTGTATTCAGCCATAAAGATAGGCTCCAATCCGCCAGAAACGTTGTTGGCAAAAACCGAGCTGTTCCCTGTAGGCTGAATAGACAACAAATGACTGTTGCGAATGCCATACTGACCAATCAATTCTTTCACTTCCGGCTTAAGCTTTTCAACGAAATGACTCTTTAAATATTTCTCTTTATTGAAAAGCGGGAATGCGCCTTTTTCCTTCGCCAGCAAAGCCGATGTTTTGTAGGCCTCGTTCATCATGAATGTACCCAAATCTTCAGTCAGCTTAAGAGCTTCCTCGGAGCCGTACTTCACTTTCAACATCATCAATGCGGAACCATAGCCCAACATTCCCAGACCAATTCTTCGTTTCGCTTTAATACTGTCAGCTTGTTCAGGAAGCGGAACCAAAGTTTTGTCATTCACATTGTCCATAAAACGGACCGCTGTCTGAATGGTTTCGCCAAGTTTCTGATAGTTCCAGGTGCCTTTCGCCTCATCAACAAATTGTGTGAGATTCACAGAACCCAACAAACACGCTCCACCCACGGGAAGAACCTGCTCCCCGCAAGGATTGGTCGCGTTGATATGTTCTGCATAATAAAGGTTATTAAGTCTATTGATCGTATCGATAAACAAAATACCAGGCTCATTGCGATTGTAAGTCGACTTCATGATCAAGTCCCAAAGGACATTGGCATTTTCAAAAGTCTTATACGTTTTTACCGGAAGCCCCTTGGCCTTCCATGTGGTCAGATTGCCGTCCCAGTACTTCTTATATTCTTCCTTCGCATTTTCATGGTCAGGGAATTCCAGATTCCAAGGAAGATTGCTTTCCACGGCATTCATAAAGTCATCAGACACAAGGACGGACATATTGAACTTGGTCAAGCGGCCTGGCGTTTGTTTCGCCGTGATGAACTCTTCGATGTCGGGGTGATAAACAGACATCGTCACCATCTGTGCGCCCTTACGGATCTTCTTCTTGCCTTTGTCTTCTGACTTTTTAAAACCACTTCCCGCAGTGATGACAGAGCTTTGCGTGTCCCACATTTCTAAAAGTTTAACCGCTCCAGGAGAATCTCCACCAATTCCACTCACGTAAGCACCACGAGGACGCATCACATCGGCACAAAAACCGTATCCGCCCTCGGACTTAAGAATCAAAGCCTGACGCTTCAACTCGTCCATGATGCTTTCCATCGAGTCTTGATTCTCTCCACGGAAACCACTCACAAAACAGTTGATGTAAGTCGTGCCTTTAAGCCCCGTTCCCGCGTTGGACGTAATACGTCCTCCAGGGACAAATTTAAAATCCTCAAGCAAATCTAAAAATCGCTCTGTCCAATAGTCACGAATCTCGGGAGCTTCAACGGAAGCCAAATCCTTCGCAATAGCAAGGTGGCGATCGTTGACATCTTTTTCACCAGCAAACTTGTATGTGGCTTCGAAAATCTCTTTAGAAAAATCATCATTAAACTGCGTATTGCGCTTTTGAATCTTCGAACTCCCAACCACAGACTCACTCGACGAAGACTTTTCGCTCGCTTTGGCTTTTTTCACTTCAGGGTGAGTGGTTCTTGGTGGCATTTCAGACAAATTAAGATCGGGATTCATTTAAGCTCCTTCGTGGCTCCGAGTTACACCTCAACTAGACCAAGGGATGGTTGGCCTTACAAGAATAATTTCGCAGAAAAATTAGAATCCGATAGAGGGGGCGCCCAAACAAAGCCAACCCGAAAAGCTCAAGATTTAGGAAGGTGGTACTTAGATACCTGGTTTTAATTAAAAATCTTACTTTTGAATGTGCTTACTTTTTAAGCGTTGCTTATTAAGTAAGCAGACCTCTTCACTCCGCGTTGAGGGGTGATTTTAAGCGGCGCTTAAAACCCCGATCATATCCTCCCTCCCGAAGGAGGTCCTCGGTTCATTTAAATTAAAGAGCTTTCCTCAGGAACGAAGGTCTCTCGCACATGCGGCCAGAACCAATCCAGTTGTGGATCTGAGGCGATCACGTCCTTAATAAGAACTTTGATATCCCCTTTGGTGGAGATCTCACGGCGAAGCCAAATTTCAATCTCATCATAACCAGGGCCGATGATCGTGATCTCGACACGACTTAAGAAATGCAGAAGATGCAAATCTCTGGTGGCGACAGATTTACCCTCTGTCTTTCCACGGATGAAATTCAGCACCTCTTGTTTGATTTCGGCGAAGGAACGATAGTTGATACGACGAAGAATAAGATCCGCACGATGATCGCGATTGATCCACCGCTGATGCAAACCTCGTTGTACTAAATTAATAAGGTAGTTTCGCAATACCGAAGAGACCAGACGAAAATCTTCGTCCGGCAACGACATCACCTGCATCAAGTCAACGTAGCGAGCCTGTTCCTGGCCGCGACGAAGGGAGGTGAGTACTTCTGGTATTCTCAGAAGAGATTCGCGAATACCTAGAAGATCGATTCCTGCTCCATCCGTGAAGTAGAGAATTCTCATACTTCTATCATGACCTATCTTTCGAGAATGTGTGTAGAAATTTGATTGTTCACGACCATGGTCTAGCTTGTATTTTTTCGTGCAGACCCCCCGCCTTTTTGATAGGATTGATCGAGGCCCAAGGACTAGGCGCCCGGCAAATTATGCCGGTTAAAAGACAAAGGATTGTACAACAGTGATTTCACGTAACCCGAAGAATCAACGTCCCCCTTTTGAGAAGTGGTACTCTTACATTCTCTTTATCTTTGTTGGTTACTGTATCGCAGATCTCGCTATCCTCGCTTACCGGGATCGCATGTTGCCACAAACCGCCCCCCCCTCTCATCCCAAGGCCTCACACTTTGATTCCGGCATCAGTCGTGGCGCCTACAACACCATCACCAATCGCAATATTTTCGCCTCAACCGGGGTTATTCCTGACGCATTGGTCGACAAATCCAAAGGGAGCGAGTCGCAAAAAGAAGCCGACCCTGTTCCCTCACAACTTCCTCTTAATTTGATCGGCACACTCGTCCATTCCAACCCCGATAAATCCATCGCGGCGATCGAAGTGCGCGGGAAAAACCAAGTCACATCTTACAGCCCCGGAAAAGAGATTGAAGGCATGGCTTCCATCCTTCGCGTCGAAAGACAAAAAGTGATCTTCCGCAATCTCAACTCCAACCGTCTTGAATATATTGAGATGAAAAAGGACGGCAATAAGGTCGCCTTCGGTGCTGGCGTTAAATCTTCAGGCGGAGGCGCTCAAGAAGTCCAAAGAGTTGGCGGCAACAGTTTCGTCATCAAAAGAGCCGATCTTCTTAAATACACCAACGATCTCTCCAGCATCTTAATGCAGGCACGGGCCGTTCCAAATCGCGAACCCGGCACGGGAAATATCAACGGCTTCCGTCTTTTGGATATGCAGCCCGGAAGTATTTACGAACAGCTTGGATTGCAACGCATGGACGTTATCAAATCCGTCGATGGCACCCCCGTCGACAGCCCGGCAAAAGCCATGGAACTTTACAACACTCTCAAGAACTCACCGAAGGTAACTCTTCAGGTGGAGCGAAACGGCAAAAGTGAAACCATGACTTACAATATTCAGTAAAGCCTGGGCCGTACTTGAAATAGATTAATTAATCCTCAAGAAGAGGAGAGGAAAAATGAAAAAAACCATCAGCATAGGAATTGCTTCATTGATGACAGCCCAACTTGTGGGCCCTGCAGCGCATGCTCAGTTTGAGGATTTCCCTCCACCTCCACCACCTCCAGATTTCGACGACTCAGGAAGCAACTTTCCTTCAGCCCCTTCCACTCTTCCCGGGAGCCCCGCTTCTGGAGCTTCACGAGGACATAATAAAGGCGCCAATGATGTTTTAAGCAAAACGGCCAAGGACAAGTTCGCCAAGGCCCCTATCGAAGACATCAATAGCGCCAACTTCCCTGAGACGATTGAGTCTTTTGATTTTCCCAATGTAGAAATCACCGACGTCATCAAGGCAATCAGTGAGCTTACGGGAAAAAACTTTATTATTGATCCCGGCGTCCGCGGAAAAATCACCATCATTGCCCCAAGCAAAATTACGGTGGCCGAAGCCTATAAAGCTTTCTTATCTGCTTTGGCAATCAACGGTTTCACCGTTGTCCCTTCTGGCAGCTTCCTCAAAGTGAAGTCGGCTCGAAATGCCCAACGCGACAACATCGAGACTTTTTCGGGCGCTTACTACCCGAACAGCGATCAGATGATCACGCGGATCATCCACTTAAAACATATTTCGGCAGCGCAAGTAAATAGAGACCTCCGCATTCTTCCTTCCAAAGATGGGGAAATGAACATTTACGAGCCCACGAACTCGATCATCATTTCAGATTACGGCTCCAACATTGACCGCGTGATGAAAATCATCAGTCAATTGGACGTTCCGGGATTTGAAGAACAACTTGAAGTTATCCCTATTAAGTATGCAAAAGCTAAAGACCTTGCCGATCTCGTTGATAAGATCGTCAACAAGGGAAGCAAATCCCAAGGCTCTGCTCCCGGCACCTTCACCGCCGGTGTTCCCCGCTTCTCTCGTTCTGCTAGCGCAACCTCACAGCAAGGGGCCAGCTTCTTTATGGCCATCCCTGATGATCGTACTAATTCGATCATCGTGGTGGGCAATAAATCCGGCATCGTGCGTATTAAAAAGTTGATCTCTCAACTTGATTTCAAAATCCGCCCTGAAGAATCCGGCGGTGTGTATGTTTATTACGTCAAAAATGGCGACGCCGAGAAAATTGCCCAAACTCTTCAAGGCGTCACAAAAGATGCGACGCCCAAACCGGCAACCGGCGGAAGTCTTCTTTCCCCTATTGGCGCCAGTGGCCAAATGCAAGCTCCTCAAGAGATCTTCGGCGGCGATGTTAAAATCACGGCCGACAAGACCACGAACAGCCTTGTCATCACTGCCAGCAAACAAGACTACGAAGTCGTGTTGAATCTTTTAGGCAAAATCGACATTCCTCGCGATCAAGTCTTTGTCGAGGCTATCATCATGGAGATGAGTGCCAATGATGGAAACTCTTGGGGCGTTGGATATTATAAGTACGGCGATTCTGGTTACGGAAAGGTTGGATTTAACGGCGGAATGAACTTGAACGAGTTCCTCAGTCCTACGGGCGGAAACGGTGCCGTGATTGGATTTGGCGAAGGCAAGGTTGTTGAAGTCACGGATCCTGTTTCTAAAACGACTCTTAAAATTCCAAGCTTGGTTGGATTTATCAACTTCTTAAAGACAACGAAGAAAGCCAACATTCTTTCTACTCCGCAACTAACCACCTTGGACAATCAAGAAGGCGAAATTGAAGTGGGGGATAAGGTCGTCGTGGGTTCCAATGCAACAAGCTCAGGTACTAGCGGCACCACCATCACGACGCCGGTTTTCGAAGACGCTACGATCAAGTTGACACTGAAGCCCTTCATCAGCCCTTCGACCAACGCCATTCGCATGGAGATCAAACAACAGGTGTCCCAGCTGTCGACAGCAAGTACACCCAAGGCTTTCCAAGACTCCACTCAGCCCTTGGCGAAACGCTCTATCAAAACCGTGATCAACGTGAACAACGGCGACACTGCGGTTCTGGGGGGCTTAATGAAGGAACAAGACATCGAGTCCGTGACGAAAGTGCCTCTTCTCGGTGACATTCCAATCATCGGCTGGTTGTTTAAATCCCGCACGATCGTTAAGGATAAAACCAATATGGTGGTCTTCTTGACTCCGAAGATCATTCGCAGCTCTGCGGATGCCAACCAGATTGTTTCGAAAAAACTAAATGAACGTATCGACTTTATTAAATCTCAAGGTGGCGTAGATCCTTTTGGCAAGAAGATGGATGAGGTGTACCGCAAGGCCCAATCTCCATCGGCTCCGTCAGAACCTACAGCCCCTGTTATTGAAGAGGAATAATTGTAATGGCCTCCGTGGATATTCAAACCATTCTGTCGAAAGCAACTTCCTTGTCGCAGGACCAAATCCGTTCTGTGCTGAACAACCCCTCGGTGGTGAGACCCATCACCGTGGGTGAAGCGCTGTCGGCAAAAGAGTTTTCCACGGCGGATGAAGTCGTCGCCGATCTCTGCAAAGAATTGGGTTTGGATTTTATTCGCGACATCCCCGTCAGCGATATCGCCGTCGACTTGATCCGAGATCTTCCCATCAACTACGCTAAACAGCACAATATTCTCCCCTACAAAGATGAACAAGATACGCTGACGGCTTTAACCAGCAATCCTGTCAATCTCAAGGCGTTGGATGACTTGAAGGTTCTTTTCGGCAAACGCGTACGCCCGCTTATCACGACCACCAGCCGCATCCAAGATGCGATCAATAAGGTCTACGAAAAAAGCACCGCCAATCTTTCCGGTCTCGATGAAATCGAGGATGAAGACTATGATCTTGATGATCCCATCGTCGACTTGCTTGAAGCTGGTGAAGACGATGCACCCGTGATCAAGATGGTGAACAGCCTCATGTTCCGCGCGGTCAAAGAAAAAGCGTCTGATATTCACATAGAACCCTACGAAAAAGACATGGTCGTGCGCTTCCGTACAGACGGTATTTTGTTCGATGTCTTTAAACCACCCAAAAAGCTTCAAAACGCCATCACGTCTCGTATCAAAGTTATGGCCAATTTGAATATCGCAGAAAAACGCCTGCCTCAAGATGGCCGTATCCCCTTGAAAGTGGGCGGTAAAGATATCGATATTCGTCTTTCTACGGTCCCGACGGCTTTTGGCGAGCGCCTGGTGATGCGTATTCAAGATAGATCCAATATCGTTCTTGAACTGACTCAGCTAGGATTCTCGACGGAAAATCTGGAAAAGCTCGACGATCTTTTAAGTCGCAGTTACGGAATCTTCCTTGTCACGGGTCCGACCGGCTCAGGAAAATCGACGACTCTTTATGGCGCTCTTTCTAAATTAAACAAACCGGATGTCAATATCCTGACCGTGGAAGATCCCGTGGAGCAACGAATCCACGGCATCGGACAAGTGCAAGTGAACTCGAAGATCGGCCTCACCTTTGCCGCGGGTTTGCGCTCTTTCCTTCGTCAAGACCCCGACATCATCATGGTAGGTGAGATTCGTGACTTGGAAACCGCAGAACTGGCCATTCAGGCTTCTTTGACCGGTCACTTGGTCCTTTCCACTCTTCACACCAATGACTCCGCAGGCTCCTTCCCCCGTCTGATTGACTTCGGCGTGGAGCCGTTTTTGATCGCCACGTCTATTATGGGCGTCGTGGCACAACGTCTTTTACGGATCCTTTGCCCGCACTGCAAAGCTCCCTACGAACCTTCTGATTTTGAATTGCAGCTTCTAGGGATCACCAAAGAGCAGGCTAAAAATGCTCACATCTGTCGCGCCATGGGATGCAATCATTGTGGGCAGAAGGGGTACTCCGGTCGTACTACGATCAGCGAATTATTGGTGGTGACTGATGACATCCGTTCACTGGTCATGCAAAGAAAAGATGGTAACTCCATCAAAAAACAAGCGGTGGCCAACGGGATGAAAACGTTCCGTGACCATGGTATACAGAAAGTGCTTGCCGGGATCACGACCATTGAAGAACTGACTTCCAACACCCAGCTTGATATCTAGGAACGACCATGCCTATTTTTGAGTACAAAGGCCTTAAAAGAGATGGAAAAAACGTCAAAGGTGTTATTGACGCTGAAAACCTGCGCGCGGCGCGGGCCAAACTCAAAAAAGACAATATCTATGTCGTCGATATTCGCGACAAGAAAAAATCAGATCCCAAAAAGAAACAAGGACCTCGCTCTACCAAAAAAGTAGGCGTCAAAGAACTGTCTTTGATGACCCGTCAGTTGGCAACGCTGATCAAAGCCAATATTCCTCTGGTAGACGCCCTCACGGCCGTTTCTGAACAGGTGGAAAATCCCGTTCTTTCCGAGGCGATTGCCGACTGCAAAAACATGGTGAATGAAGGTTCGCCCCTGCATAAAGCACTTGCGAAATATCCCAATGTTTTTACAAACATTTATATTTCGATGGTCGAGGCCGGAGAAATGTCGGGAAGTTTGGATGTGATCTTGATGCGTTTGGCAGAGTTCACCGAAGCTCAGGCTGATTTGCGAGCCAAAGTCAGCAGCGCCATGACCTACCCGATTATCATGATGACCGTGACCTTAGGACTTCTGGGATTCCTTTTTGTCTTTTTGATTCCCAAAATGGTGACGGTCTTTGAATCCGCTCCCAACCTCCAACTTCCTTGGTACACGGTGACACTTATCGACGCCAGTCAGTTTGTCGTCAACTACTGGTATTTGCTTGTAGGAAGTGCCTTGATCCTGTTTCTTCTATTTAAAAACTGGAAGAACACTCCTGCTGGGCGCAATCAGTGGGATGCCATTTCTTTAAAGCTTCCCATCATCGGCCCGACGGTTCGCATGGTGGCGGTCTCTCGCTTCACTCGCACCTTGGCGACGTTGCTTAACGGCGGCGTCCCCATGCTGGCCGCTTTGGATATCGTTCGCAACGTCGTCAACAATCATGTTTTGGCGATCGCCATTGATGAAGCGCGCAGCAACATCTCAGAGGGGGAATCCATTGCCGGCCCTTTGAAAAAATCAGGCCAGTTTCCTCCCATCGTTATTCACATGGTCAACATCGGGGAAAAAACCGGCGAGCTTGAAAACATGCTGTCTCAGGTGTCTGACGCCTACGATTTCCAAGTGAAAACAAAGCTAGAAGGCCTCACAAGCTTGATGGGTCCAGTCGTGATTGTCCTGATGGGTTTTGCTATTGGAATGATCGTCGTTGCCGTGATGGTGCCTATGTTTGAAATGGCGAACATCGCTGGATAACGCAGCCCCCTCATGTCTCGCAAATATTATGTGACATAGGTCGAGAGATTGCCTTCAGGTTTTCTTTACCTGGATGGGGGCTTCTGCTATTCTCAATGTCTGTTAAACAAGGAGTAAGTATGTCTCTTCTTAAGAACCGCCGAGGTATGACTCTGATTGAGATCATGATCGTTCTTGCGATCATCGGCAGTATTGCAGCCCTTCTACTACCTAACATCACAGGTCAGTTGGATAAATCAAAAGTCAAAGAAGCTCGTATTCAAATGACTCAAATCGTGAATGCCCTTTCTATGTACTACACAGATTGCGGAAAATACCCTCAAAGCCTTGAAGGCCTTGCTAAAGCAGATCCAAACTGCTCGAACTGGGGACCAGAACCTTACTACAAAAAAGATCTTAAAGATCCATTTGGACATGAGTTGGTTTACGAACTTGATGGCAGTGAATACTCTTTGAAATCTCTAGGTAAAGACGGCCGCGAAGGTGGCTCTGGAAACGACAAAGATATCACTCTTGAGGATATCCAGTAGGCCTTGATGTCATCTCAGAGGGGCTTCACTCTTATTGAAATCATGGTAGTGCTGGCGATCATCGCGGCCATCATGGTTGTTGCAGCCCCTCGTTTTGCAAAAAAAGACGCCAACATCAAATCAGTCGCTCGGCACTTTCTGGTGCTCAGCAAAGAAATTCGCAATAAAGCCCGTCTGTCCAATTCAACCTACCGCCTGGCCATCAGCATGGAAGCCGGCGAAGAAAAGTACTGGGTTGAAAGAGCCAACGGCCCCCAACCCGTCAATCCCGAGGCTTACGAAAAAGCCAAAGAAAAAGAGAGCGAAAAAGAAGAAGGCGCACCTCCTCCTCTTTTTCAGATGGATAAATCCGTCACCAAGAAAGAACAAACTCTTCCCAATGGGCTGCGCTTTGGCTCGGTGGAAACCATTAACATGAAGTCCCCTCTTACTTCCGGCGTGGCCTACGTTCACTTTTTCCCAGAGGGATTTGTCGAAGCGGCGGCTGTACAGATCACAAACGGAAATAATTTAACTTGGACTCTTGTTTTTAATCCTTTAACGGGTCAAGCTGATATCATAGAGAAAGCTACTTCGTTAAAGGACATTCAACGGTGAGAAAAAACGGATTCACATTGATAGAGACCGTGATAGCCATGGTCATCCTGTCCTCAGGTCTTCTCCTTCTGGCGAACTCCTGGAGTGGCAGTTTTATGCGTATTCGTAAGACTCAGTTGTCCACGGAAGTCTCTGCCCTCCTTGAAAGAAAAATGGTCGAAATTGAAATGGAGTATGCAGGAAAACCCTTGGACTCCATTCCCGAAGAAAAAGAAGACGACTTTGGCTCTGAGTACCCACAGTACTCTTGGAAAATGACTTCCAAAGAATTTGAAGTTCCCGATTTCTCAGCCACCTTGACGGCCCAAGCCGGGGGCGCTGATGAGCTGACTTTGACAATCATGAAAACTTTGGCGGAACACATGTCAAAATCCATCAAGGAAGTCAAAGTCACCGTCGTCTTCAAAGGCCCCAAAAAACCTTTAGAGTTTTCAGCCACACAGTATTTTGTCGATTACGATAAGCAGCTTCCTCTTCCTTCCATTCCCGGAGTCGGACAATGAGAAATCATCGCGGCTTCACCATGATTGAGCTGATGATCACAATCACGATTCTGGGGACTCTCACGGTCCTCACGGCCCAGGCCATCTCCCAAGCGATTCGCGCAAAGGTAAAACTACAAGATCAAATTGACGACGTGTCACGCTTAAGAGACGCCACCCGCCTGATTGAACGAGATATTAATTTGGCCTATCACTACCGTGATATCGAAAAAGAGTTGGAGCAAATTCTTAAAAAGAAGAACAACCCCAACCAACAAACACCCCCCGGAACCCCAACCCCCCTTCCACCAGAAAACCCTCAAGATCCTGCCAGCCGTCGGGAGGTGCCGCGCCGTGACCCGGAAACTCACTTTGTCGGCAATGGCGAAAGCATGGATTTTGTCACCTTGAACAACGCACGAACCGTTCGAAACTCGCGTCAGGCTGACTTCATTGAAGTAGGCTACTCATTGAAGGACTGTAAAAATCTTCGCGACGACAAGACATCTTCTAAATGTCTGTGGCGACGCAGCTCTCCTTATGTCGATCTTGATGTGACCAAAGGGGGCAATGAAGTTGTTCTGCTTGAAAACGTCTCTGAATTTAAAATTCGTTACATGGGTAAAGGGAAGCAAGATTGGGTCTCTGACTGGAGAACCGACGCCCAGGGTGATGGCGCGACGAAAGGGAAATTCCCTCAGGCCGTTGAGGTTTCGCTGACTGTTGAGAAAAAAGAAAAAGGAAAATCCAAAAAATATTCAATGCAAGTGATCGTCCCCATTCACTTCCCCAACAATCCAGAGGAGGGAACCAATGCGCAAGGAAATCAAACTTCTTGGCCGCAATCTCAGTTACCCACTCAATAATAAACGTGGGGTTGCCTTGATGGTGGCCATTGCCTGCATCATGTTGATTATGTACTTCGCAATGGAAGTCTCCTATGACTCGAATGTGGAGTATCTTGTGAACTCTCAGGGATTGAATCGCGTGAAGGCGTATTATGCGGCAAAATCAGGAATGCAGCTAAGCCTTCTGCGCATTAAGATATACCAACAAGCCCAGGAAAAGTTTGGGGCCCAATTGGGCGACAGTCCTATGTTAGATCAAATTTGGAAGTTCCCTTTTGCTTGGCCCCTGCCTATCCCCGATGAACTCAGCGCTGTCGATAAAGACAACTTTAAGAAGATCTTTAAAGAATCCTCAATGGACTCCAGCTACATCGTCACAATTGAAGACGAGGGCTCTAAGATTGACCTCAATGATTTAAACTCCCCTTCAAAGTCCTTGCAGGAAACGACCAAAAAACAATTGCTCAATATTTTCGAACAAAAAAAGAAAGACGATGAGGCATTCGCTCGCGAATACAGCAACGTGCGTTTCGATGAGTTGGTGAACAATATCGCCGACTGGATGAGCGCGAAGTCACAATCATTCAACGGGGGCGACAAAAGATCGCACTATGCCGATCTCAATCAAGAGTCCCAAAGCGACTACTTCCCTCCCAATCGCAACTTCCGCACGATTGCAGAGCTGCATATGGTGCCAGGAATGAATGACGACTTTTTTGATCTTCTTCAGCCACGCATCACCATCTACGGGATGAAAGGAATTAATCCCAATCTTGCGACCAAAGATGTTCTTAAATCTTTAGACCCCGCCATGACCGACGAAGTGGTCGGAGAAATCATCAAAAGACGTGAGACCGAGTCTGAAGGGGGCCCCTTTAAATGCGATCAAAGCGGTGGAAGCTCTGACTTCTGGAACTTTGTTCAATCCCGAGGCGTTCGCGTCATGGGAAATCCTGAAGACATCCCCATGACCTGCGATACGGTGATGAACTTCAAAATCCGCAGCACCGGAGAATTTGCCGGAGCCACCCGAGAAATTACCGCCATCGTAATGGATCTCAATCGCACTGCGACCAAGGTAAAATCTTATGTAGATAAAGAGAAACAAGACCAGGGCTCCAAATCGGATCAAAAGCAGAAACAACAGCAGAAGAAAGATCCTCTTCCCAAGGGGCCTCCGCGCATTGTCTATTGGAATGAAAGATAGCCGGGCGAATGTTCTTTGTTTATCCCGACCAACGTCAAGAGATCATCCTAACCCCCGATAACCAAAAGACAATTTAAACTATACACAGCGCCTTTCCTCGCATAAACTAAGACCAAAAGCTCGTTCATGGAGGAACGCGTGAAATCTCTCGGCATAGACATTGGTTCGAGCAGCATCAAAATTGTGGAAGTGCAAAGCACCTCCAAAGGTTTTCAGGTCGCTCAATTTTTTGAGCACCCGCTGAATATTGCTCCGGGCGCAGATCAAGAACTTGAAATAATTGAATTCCTCCGCGACTTCACCAGTCACTACGACCCTAATCAAACTCGTTTTGTTATGGCGCTTCGTCAAGATCGCGTGGCCATTCGTAATAAATTTTTTCCGTTCAACGATCGCATTAAAATCTCTAAAAGTTTGGCTTTTGAATTAGAAGAGGATATTCCTTTTTCTTCCGACAATGCCATCTTTGACGCGAAAATTGTGCGCACCGTGGGCGGCGGCGCAGAGGTCTTGGCGTGCGCGGCTCCGAAAATCCATGTGCAAAACTGTCTGCAAAGAGCTCAAGACGCGGGAATTGACCCTTACTTGATTTCGGCCGAAGGAACGGCTCTGGCCAACGTTTTTGAAAAGTGGAATGAAGCACCTCCGGCCTTGTTGGCCCCGGCCATTGCCTTGAATGATGAAGACAACCGTCCGGTTCGCCATATCAATTTGATTTTGAACATGGGGCATACCCGCACCCTGGTCAGCGCCTTTGAGGGCAACTCACTGATTGCCGTCCGCTCTATTCTTTGGGGTGGTAAAAATATCGCCGACGCGATTTCGAAAAAATATGAAATCCCTTTCCTTGACGCTATTAAAGAGCTGCAAACCAAAGCGTTTATCTTGACCAATAAACAAGGGGCGACTTTTGATCAAGTCACTTTCTCTGACACTATCGCAAAAAGTGTTCGCGAAATGGCACGTGATCTCCAGCTTTCCATTCTTGAACTGAAAAGTGAGTTCAACGCTCAGATCGATAGCATCGGCTTGACTGGTGGCGTTTCCCAAATTCAGAACATCGGCCCCTTCTTGACTCAACTTCTGGAAGCCCCCGTAAATCGCACTTCCACTTTGGATTTAATTCCGAATGTCCTTTTTGAACGCTCGGCCTCCAATGGCGCCAAAGCGGGCGTTGCTCTAGGGCTGGCGATTGAAGGTTTTAAAAAGCCACGCAACCCTCCCCTCAATTTTTTACGTGGGGAGTATGCCAAAGAAAACCACCAAGTTAAAATGTTCTGGGAAAAATGGGGACACACTGCCAAGATTGCAACGGCAGCTCTTTTGGTTCTCTTTGTTTACACGTCCCTGCGCGAAACCTTTTCAATGAGTCTGGCGGAAAGAACTCAAGAGGTCCTTAAATCTCAAGCCAAAACAGTGGCCGGCCTTAAAGGCAAAAATGCCTCTGAGAACGGCATCCGCAAATACATCCGTGAAAATAAAAAACGGGCCGCTGATCTGAAAACTCTCGCCAGCGTCGCCAACATGAACTCTGCCCTCGATATCGTCAAAAAGATCAATGACGCGGCTCCCGGGAAAACGGCTGTCACTTTGGATGTTCATGATTTGCAAATCAACGACACCCAGGTGGCATTGCAAGGTTATGTGAACTCTCCGCAAGAGATGAGTCTTTTACAGCAGTCTCTTGCGAACATCACCGTCGATGGACAGGTTAGATCTCAAAAATCATCCTTGGGATCACTCCCCGGAAAAACAGCTTTTTCATTCAGCTTTAATGTCGATCGCGGCATCCAAAAGGTGGCAAGATGAATTTAGAGGACCTAAAGGACAGACTGGTTAGCGACGCCCGCCAAACTTGGGAAAGAGTCCAAGACAGCGCCGCCTACAATCAATTGCGAGATCGTTACGAAAATATGACACCGGCGATGCAAAAGCTGACCTCTGTCGGAGCCATTGCTTTTGTCGCCTTTGCCATTCTTTCCGTCCCCTATTCATATTATTCTCAATCGCAAGATTATGTCGGTGAGTTTGAAAGCAAACGCATGACGATTCGCGAACTTCTCAAGGTCAGTCGCGAATCCTCTGACGTTCCCCAGATCCCTCAAGCTCCTTCCATGGATATAATTCGCTCAAATATTGAGAATCAAATTAAATCCGCCAACCTACTGCCTGAACAAATCAAAGGAACAGAAGTTTTGGATAACAACTCTCAGTTGGTTCCAAAAAATCTGACAGAGGGAGTTTTGCAAGTCAGCCTAGCCAAACTCAACGTGCGCCAAGCCATGGACTTGGGCTATCAACTTCAGAACATCAATCCCAGCGTCAAACTGAAGGACTTGGTGATCACCGCCAACCGTGAAGACTCTCGCTATTTTGATGTCGTTTATAAACTAGTCGCTTTGGCCGTCCCGGAAGCTCCGCAAATTCCTTCCGAACCAACAAAACGCAGTGGTGGCATTCGGGATCGCCTGAAAAATCGCAACACTGAAAGCGGAGACGAATAGGCATGGAACAACTTCGTCAGCTTTTCCGATTTATCAAAGAAGGAAAAGGGAAAATCTTTGTCATGGTTTTTTCCTCCTTGGTGTTCTTGTTCTTTCTTTTCCCATTTGATGACTTGAGTGATCTGATCTCGTCCCAGGTTTCAAAACTTTCCAACAATACAGTTTATGTTCAATTCGACAAACTGAAGATGAGTCTATTCCCTCAACCTGGCGTGAAAATGGATCAAGTGTACATTGAATCCATTCGAACACCCGCCCTGTCGGCGCAAGAGTTGGTCATCACACCTTCGGTCTCTGGAATCATCCAGCAAAAACCTTACGGTCATGTGTCTGCGAAAGGCCTCTTGAAAGGTGATGTGGATCTTCATGTCGGTAAAGGAACCAAAACTGAGAACGGTGTCGAAAGACAGCGCCTCGAGGTCTCTGCGAAAAAAGTCTCTTTGCATGACCTCCGCGAACTGGCGAATCTGCCGGTCCTTCTCAAAGGTCAGTTGGATTTACAAACAACAGCCCTCGCGGATCTGTCCTTCCAAGAACAACCCGATGTCGAACTGGATCTTACGATCAGCAAGTTTGAGCTTCCTCCTTCAAATGTAAACACCCCCATGGGCCCCCTCACCTTGCCCGATCTTAAGCTGAGCACGGTTGAACTCAAAGGCCGTCTGGCGGCAGGACGCTTTATCATCGAAACCGGCACTATTGGAAAACCTGGTGATGAACTGTATGGTTCAATCAAAGGAAACATCGGATTGAATATCGTCAACAATGGCGGAGCTTTTTCTCACCAAATCGGAGCTTATAATTTTGAAATTGATCTGAAGACAAAGAAGAGCTTTCAAGATCGCGCCGCTCTCTTCCTCACTTTCATTGATGGCTATAAAACGCCCACCAATGAAGGCTCACAATACAAGTTCAAGGTTTCAGCGACAAATCCCATGATGCCCCCCAGTATTGGGGCTGCGCGTTAGTCCGATTTTAGATCTCCATCTAGACCCCTCTTAAATTAAACTGAGCAGGGGTCTGCTTAAAAATTGCACACCCCTTTCCGCAAATAAAAGAGAGTCCGAAGTCCTTATTGACTTCACTCTTAAACTGACCAAAAACGAAATGGTCAAATTTGGAGGGAATATGTCAGGTGTAAATAAAGTCATTCTAGTAGGCCGTTTGGGAGCAGATCCTGAAGTAAAAGCTATCGGCAGCGGCAGCACAGTTGCTCGCCTTAATATCGCTACAAGTGAGTCTTGGGTGAAAGACGGCCAAAGACAAGAGCGTACAGAATGGCACCGCGTAACTGTATGGGGCAAACTAGCAGAAATCTGCGGTAAGCACCTTTCTAAAGGTCGCCAAGTCTATGTCGAAGGCAAACTTCAAACTCGTCAATGGGAAGACCAACAAGGTCAAAAACGCTACACGACTGAGATCGTAGCAAGCACCGTTCAGTTCTTGGGTTCTGCGGGTGCCGAAAGTGGTGCGGGTCGTTCGACTTCTACTGGAAATGATGATTTCAACTTCCAAGATTTCGGTCCAGAGCCTAGCTTCAACTCCAACGACGAAATCCCGTTCTAAAGAACAGCACGGAAATTTATGTCAGCCCAAAGCCCCGATTTCATATCGGGGCTTTTTATTTGGTCCAGTCTCTCTTATAATAAAAAGCCTATGAAGTGTTTTCTCTTTCCAACACTTATGGGGCTTTTATTAAGCGGTTGTACCATCTACCGCTCCGAAGGACGTAAACAGTTCGAATCCGAAGCCCCCACAAAAATCTCTACCGCTTCCCCCTCCTCCACCTCTTTTCAACTGAAGGGTTGTAAAAAGGAAGGGCGCCTTGAGACTTGGTTCAACGAAGAATTCCCGTCACAAAGTTATGAACTGGTGACCGCGGAATCTGATTTGGAAATCTGGCGCACTCATCGCGACAAACGCATCGAGGTCAAAGCCTTGCAACGAAGTGAGACAGGAACGCAATCTTGCACCTACGAATTCGCGAACGACGTCGTTTGGAATCTTTATAAAGATCAGTTCATTAGAGAGCTTGAAAACAACTTGATGACTCTTGAATAGGAAAACAACACGTGATCTCTAAAAAATGCCTTCTTGCTGCCGCCCTGTTTTTATGTTGGACCTCTTCCGTCTATGCAGCCTCTGTGTCGGCCGTAAAGGGCACTAAAGTTCTGATCAATCTCGAGGGAGATAGCGCCGCAGAGGGAGAAGAATTTTACCTCATCAATCCAGACAGTCGTAAGAAGACGGCCGTCATTCGCATTAAACAAATCAAAGGCAGTAAAGCTCTTGGCGAAATTATCAAGGGCCGCGCGGAAAGTGGTTATGGCTTACAAGCCAAGGCCCCCACTCCGATCAGTGCTGATGTTGAATCCACGGACAGCTACAGTGAAACACCTAGAAAAAGAGACTCCGGTTCTTATCTGCGCACCCTGAAGGATTCTTACGGCGTGGTCGGCGGATACCTTATGAACTCGATGACCGCCGATGTCTCTTACAAAGATGGCTTTGGTCAGAGTCAAAAAACCTCTGCCAGCATGAGTGGATCAGGATTTGGGGTTGGCGGTTTCTATGACTACGTCCTTGGCGGCGATTTCGTAGGACGAGGTTATGCGGGTATTGAACAGTTCAATGTTTCTGGCTCGGCTTCCGCCGCCGCCTGCTCAAGCTCCACCAGTTGCGACGCAAACATCAATTATCTTTCTTTGTATGGATTAGGAAAATGGTATCCCCTTCAAAGCGGCGCCTATCGCGCCTGGGTTGGCGGCGGACTCGGTTACCTCTTGGCTCTTTCCAAATCAAGTTCAGCGCTGAACCAATCACAAATTTCAACAAATCAAGTGTTCACTTTCGCCGTAGGAGCAGACATTCAACGCGATAGAAAAAATTATATTCCCATCAGTGTCGAGTATAATTTGTTCCCCGCATCTGACACAGTGAAAGCCAGCATGATTATGATTAAAGCCGGATGGGCTTGGAATCTATAGATTATAAACTGATCCCTCTGCCTGTGCATACCATGCTAAGACCTCACTCTGATTTGGGCGAGGTTCGGACCTCTGACCTTGTTTCTTGTATTCAGGAATGAATATTCCCAAGCCCGATCTTTGCTCCAGCCCCTTAAAACATGGCTCAGCTATCTATTCATCACAGAAAGTGCCCCCATTGTGGCTCTAACCACTTCGTAAAAAGAGGGTACTTCTATAAACAACACACCAAAACCTACATCCCCAGATACAACTGCAAATCCTGTAATAAGACCTTCTCAACAAGAACTCTGTCGCCTACATTCAGACAAAAACGCACGGATCTAAACCCCCAGGTCTTTCAGTATCTCACATCAGGAGCCAGCATTAGAGCTACAGCCAAAGCCCTTGGTTGCACTTACAAAACTGCCTACCTCAAGTTCTTATGGCTCAGCAAAAGAGCCCAAGATATTCATCAAAAGCAGAGATTCTCTTTTAAAGAACTCTACTTCGATGAAATGCTCTCCATTGAGCATACTAAATTAAAACCTCTCACTGTCGCTCTTGCGGTTAGTGACAACTATGAGATCTTAGGAGTTCAAGTCGGAAAAATCCCCGCTCAAGGTAAAATTGCCAGCATCAGTCGCAGAAAATATGGCTACAGACCCAATGAGTCTTCAGTGAAAACCCAGGACCTTTTAACAGAAGTCAAAAGACAAGCTCTTATAAAGAGATTTACCATCAAATCCGACTCCAAACCTGAATACCACCGCATCGTAAAAAAGATCTTCTCAAACCTACCCTACGAACAGTTCATCTCTAAAGAAAACAAAGACAAACGCAGAGAACAAAAGTATCTCAAAACAGAGAAGCATATCTTTGATCCGCTTTTCCCCATCAATCACATTTGTGCAAGATCACGAGATCTCACCAAAAGACTTGTCAGAAGAAGTTGGTGTACAACGAAAGTTCCAGAGCATCTAGAAAGAGCCTTGTATCTTCTAATCGCCAAGAACAATAAGTACAGACTATTTTCTTAGACTGTCGAGGCAGAATTTGGAGGGAGGGAAGGACTTTGATGGCCGAAGTGAGGCCTTCGCGGGGCCTGGATGGCCCCCTGCCGGAGCGACAGCGGAGGTAGGAGCGATGAGGCAGGATGCCGTGCCGAACGCAGCGCCAGCAAAGTCCTTCCCTCCCTCCAAATCCTCGTGCCATCACCAGACTAGGAGATCAGTTTCTATAGATTATCCTGAGGCGGAAACCAGATAACAAAGCGTGTTTTCGCAGAGGCCTCATCCAAATAAAGCTTCCCGTTGTGGGACTGAATAATTCCCTGTGAAATACTCAATCCCAAGCCAACTCCCTGCCCGACTTCCTTGGTGGTAAAAAAAGGCTCCATGATCTTCTCTCGCATATTGTAGGGAACCCCAGGGCCTGTGTCAGAGACACTGATTTCTATTCCCTCTTTGCCTCTCCGGGCTTCAATCACGACTTTTTTATACTTACTCGCTTGAACGGCATCCAAGGCGTTGTTAAGTAAATTCAAAAGAACCTGAGAAATTTGATAAGATCGGGCTTTGATCTTTAGTTGAGGTTCTAACACCGCAGAAAGCTCCACACCCTCCAACTTAAATCTTTCATGGCAAAAAGCCAAAGTATCATCAACCAATGACTCAATGGACACCCACTCATCGCCACTGGCCTCTGACTCTCGCGAATAAGTGCGCAGTCCACGAACAATCTTGGCGATTCGTTGTACGACAGATTCAATGGAGTCGGTTTTCTTCTGCAATTCTTGATCGTCCCCCAACCCTTTGTGTTGCAGCGTCTTACGCAAAACGCCGACGTGCCCACTAATGATGGCTAAGGGATTATTGATTTCGTGGGCGATTCCAGCGGCCATTTCTCCTAATGACGCCAGACGAGCCGAGGTTAACATCTTAAGTTCTTGATCCTTCAGAATTTTTTCTTTTTCTCTCAATTCAGTGACGTCTTCAAGAATCTCTAAATAACCTGTGATCTCTCCGTTCTCGTTGCGAATCGGATTCATCGACATCGTCATCACATAACGTTTTCCTGATTTGCTGATTTGAGTCCACTCGGAAGCTCTTGTCATTCTCAACTTATCGGCCGCCGAGATAAAGTCCACACCTAAAGCAATGGGGTAACCCAACTCCCTCTCCATCTTCGTTCGGACCTCGTGCACTTCATTCATATCATGAAAGATCAATGGAGTGGCTTGCCCCACAACTTCTTCGTTTTTGTATTCCAAGAGTTCTTCGGCCGTCTTATTCATCTCGCGAATCACTGTATTTTTATCCAGGGATATAATCAGCAATGGAACGCTGTTCATACCTGCTGTTTTAAAATCATAGGCTTCTTTCGCGGCACGCTCGGATTCCTTGGCAAGATTATAAAATCGCAGAGCGATCCCCAAAAGAAGTGACACACTCACTCCAAACAAAAGAACCACACCCGGAAGATTTGAAGTATTCTCTCGAATCACTGCGTCCGATGGAACAACCTCGATTTCCCAATGAACGCCAAGCTCCCGGTAAGAACTATTCACTTTCCAGTCACGGGCAAAAACGGGATCCGGCGTCCCTTTACGGAAAACCTCTCGTCCTTGCTCATAGATCACCAAGTCGTATCCGGGAATATCAGCGACCTCATTAAAAAATGGTTCAGACAAAACTGCGGCCGCGACGACCCCTTCGTATTTCGTCTCCACATGAATCGGAACAAAAAGGACAAATCCTTTTCCGCCAGTTCTAAATTCAATGATGTTCGACAAGGAAACTCTGTGACCCTTTGTCAGCTCCATAAAACGGGCCTGGAGATCTTTACTCGTTCCCCACACCTTGGTGTTTAGAAGTTGAGTCCCTCCACCAGACGCCGGATAGGCCCAACGAATCACCCCTTCTTGATCGGCCCAAAAAAGGCGATGCAACCCACGGAACTCAGCAAAAAAACCTTCAGCATCCACCTTCCACATTTTCTCATTAGGATATGCTCCTGCGGAAAATCTTCGCGACATCTGCCCTAAGGATTTTTCTAATGGAGTAAAAACATTATCAAGATGAGCCTTCAAACTCTCGACCCGTATTTGGGTCAACCTCTTATTTCTTTCTTGATCTCTTAAAACCAAAAGCTGCCATATCAATATCGTCGTCAGGACCCCTGTCACAACCACAAAAAACGGCGCCAACGCCCGATCGTGAATGGAAACTTTTCCCACCTGAAGACGCAAGAACCACAGCGTGGCCAGCGCCAACATCGTCAACGACAGCGAGGTATGAAGCGCCATCCGGGAAAAACTTCCCCATCCGTATTCAGAGTTAAAACCCAAAAAATAGCTGAGACTTCCTATGAGCGAAAACCCCAATACTAAAGAAGCTCCTGTCGCACTCAACATTTGGAAAGTGTATTTTTCTTTCTTCTGACAACAGGACAAAGCCAGAATCAACAAGCACGTCGCCGTACTTACAGCCATGCGCCCCGGAAAAGGCATGCCAATACTGTAAAAGGGCTTATTAAAAAAGGTATCCATGCCTAAATCAATCGCGAAGATATATTGAATTAAGGTGACACCGCTGATAACGACGACAACCCCCACGGAGACTTTGGAGATAAGAGACGTCTTAGCATTTGCAAAGGCAATCCCTGTCGCCAAAGCGACAAGGCAAAGTCCTGTATTAAAAACCATGGGGGACAAGTCGGGTCCCAGCTGAATGATGGTTGGATTCTGCAAGATCCATCCGATCATGACGGCGATACCAACGACAAAAACGATCGACGCCAGTATCTGATGCAATCTTTGAGAAAACTTAGTGAATAACACGAGTGACACCAATTATACCTTTGATCTTTTGAATCTCATAGATAGCTTGGTTCAACTGGCTGGCGTTCTGTACACTGACTTCAAAATGACAAACAGCTTTTTTATCTTTAGTCGTACGAATTTGCGCTGACTGAATGTTGATCCCTTGCTGCGCAAAAGCCTCCGACATTAACTTCAATAATCCAGGAATGTCTTGAGAAATAATCTTAAGGCGAACGACTCGCTCTTGTCCTTCGCCGGCCTGCTTCACATTCCAGTTCACATCAACCTTACGAAGCTGATCAAACTCAAAAGCTTTGCGACAGTCACTGCGATGAATAGTGATACCACGTCCTCGACTGATAAAGCCGACAATAGGATCTCCAGGAATTGGATGACAGCATTTCGCATAGTGAACCAGAACGTCATCCATACCATCGACGCTGATCAAAGAATTTGTCTTACGAGTTTTTTGAGTCGCCGCACGCATGACTTTTTCCATGAAGGAAGAATCATCCGTCTTCGCCGCTTCTTTGGCGATGTTTTCAGGAGTCAGTCTTTCAACCAAAATTCGCGTTTCAAGCTTTCCGTATCCCACAGTGACATAAAGCTCATCAATATCCGCAAGTCCGTGATCTTTAAGATAGGCTTCAAAAGCAGGTCCTTTGAGGTACTTCACGGCCGCCATGCCAAATTTGCGGAACTCTTTTTCCACCAATTCTTTCCCCAGCATGATCGCGCGGCGACGCTGTTCTTCTTTGACGAAAGCGCGGATTTTTGACTTGGCTTTGTTCGTAACAACAAACTTGAGCCAGTCTTTAGAAGGAACTTGGGTTTTAGAGGTCATCACCTCAACCGTATCCCCGTTTTGCAATTGATATTTCAAAGGAACCATTTTACCATTCACACGGGCGCCGACAATGCGATTTCCCAACTCTGTGTGAACCGCATAGGCAAAATCAACAGGCGTAGCCCCTTCGGGAAACTCACGCACGTCCCCTGTCGGAGTAAACACGTAAATTTCCGTCTCAAACAAGTCCGTCTTCACGGTATCTAAAAACTCATCCGGACTGCGCACTTGTTGATGTAGGGTCACCAAATCACGCAGCCAGTTGGCTTGCTGAAAGTCAGAATCATCGACCATCTTGCCGCGCTCTTTATACTTCCAGTGGGCCGCGATCCCGCGCTCTGCAACCAAATGCATTTCTTCAGTACGAATTTGAATTTCAATACGCTCCCCGCCAGGCCCAATGACGGTCGTATGCAAAGACTGATAGTTATTGGCTTTCGGCATGGCGATGAAATCTTTAAACCGCCCCGGGATCGGCTTCCACAGCGAATGCACAAGCCCCAAAGCCGCGTAACATTCGGCCACATTTCCCACAATCACCCGGAACGCCAGAACGTCATAAACCTGATCGTAATCAATATTACGAGACTGCATCTTACGATAGATGGACCACAAGTGCTTCGAACGTCCATACACCTCAAACTTGAAACCGGCCTTTGTCAGTTCCTTTGAGATCATGCCTTTAACGTCGTCAATGTAACGATTCTGTTCCGCCTCGGTCTTCTTAAACTGTTGGACCAATTGATAATACACGTCAGGGCGATAGTAGCGGAAACACAAATCTTCGAGTTCAATCTTCAAGGAGCTAATACCCATGCGCCCCGCAAGAGGCGTGTAGATTTCAAGAGTCTCTAAAGCAATGCGCTCTTGTTTTTCAAAGGGCATGAAATTCAAGGTTCGCATGTTGTGAAGTCGGTCCGCCAACTTCACCAGCACGACGCGAACATCTTTTCCCATCGCCACGATCATTTTGCGAATATTCTCGCCTTGTTTCTCGTGACTGTTTTTGAACTTCATCTGACCAATCTTAGTCACTCCATCCACCAGATGGGCAATCACCTCGCCGAATTCCCGGCGGATGTCTTCCAAAGTCGCGTGAGTGTCCTCCACCGTGTCGTGGAGAAGTCCTGTCGCAATGGTGTCCAAATCTAAATGAAGATCCGCCAAAATGGCGGCGACAGAAAGAGGGTGAGAAATATAAGGCTCTCCACTTCGACGAATCTGTCCTTCGTGAGCTTTCTCTGAAAAAGAATAAGCTTTTTCGATCACCTTTAAGTCTGCGTTCGGGTAGTAACTGCGAATACGACTCAGAAGATCTTCTAAAGTTTTCACAGGCTTTTGGCTTACGCCATTCTCTTTCAGGGGTTCAACCATATCTAAAAAGTTTACCCGAGGAGTCGAAGGGCTCCAACTAAGATTTAAAATAAGGCTTTAAATTTACTGGTATTTTCGAAGAGGTGAGACCTTTGTCTAAGGGATTGAGGAAACCTCAAAGACCTTAGCCTGACGAACCCGAGGCCTGCCAAAAAAGCCTCTCTGAAAGCAAAAAAATAGGGCTTTCCTTCGAAAGCCCTATCTCAAGTCCAAAATAAAAGAAAACTCTATTACTTGTTCAAATCTTTCTCGATTTGACGAATCACTTCCGCAGTATCCAAAGTCTCTTGGTATCCTACGTTTCCGATCGCCACCTCACGAAGTGCGCTGACGATGTACTTATTGCTGCGAGTAGAAACAGTGGCCTCGGCACCCTTAAGAAGTTGCTTCGCTCTTTTTGCAACCATCAAGACAAGAGCAAATCTATTAGGAACTTTTTCCAAGCAATCTTCAACAGTTACACGAGCCATTTCGCCTCCAGAAAGCAATTCTTCAAGAAATAATCACTGAAACTTTACCATTGTTCCCCCCATTTGCATAGGGGTGCAGAAAGTCAATTCGGCCAAACTACCGCTAAGTTAGCAATTCTTCAACGATTTTTTTAAATTGAGCGTAGGATTGTTCAAAGTTGTCGTTCACGATCTGATAATCAAATTTGGAGGCCTCACGGATCTCTTTTTCAGCGTTGGCCATGCGAACCTCAATATCCGCTGGAACGCCCCCATCCCTCTTTGTGATTCTTCGACGCAACTCATCAATCGAAGGGGGAAGGATAAAAACCGTCTTGGCATCCGGAAACTTCGCCTTGAAAGTCGCAACCCCCTGGATGTCGATATCCATAATGGCGCACTTTCCCTGCTTCCAAGTGTCCTCAATAGACTGATAGGAGGTGCCGTAAAAGTTCGTATGAACCTTGGCCCATTCTACAAAAAAGCCTTCTTTGATCTTATTTTGAAAATCTTCCGCAGCGATAAAGTGATAGGGTTTCCCTTCACTTTCCCCTTTTCGCATAGAACGTGTCGTAAAAGTAATAATGTCGACCAAGCGAGGATCTTCCTGGCTGATCTTTTCGACAAAACTGCTTTTTCCTGCACCGCTTGGAGCGGCAACTATTATAAGACGCGTCTTCATTGAACGTTTTGAACCTGTTCTCTAAGTCTTTCAATAAGGGTTTTTGCTTCTACCACGGTCTGAGTGATCTTGGCTACCTGAGACTTTGAGCCAATCGTATTCACCTCGCGGAGCAGCTCTTGAGTATAAAAATCCAATTTCTTCCCCTCCGCCGATTGAGAGGAAACCAACTGACGATAATTTTTGATGTGTTCAGCCAGACGTGAAAGCTCTTCATTGATGTCGGCCTTCTCAAGCTGGATCACGATTTCTTGCGACAAACGAGTCGGATCAATTTCATTTCCTTTGAGGCGAGCGCGAATTTTCTGCTCATACTTTTCTTGAAGCTGATTGTTCGCTTCTCCGCGCAACTCGCTGATTACTTTAACTTGTTTCTCTAAAGACAGAAGCAATTTTTCAAGATCCTTGCGTAAAGCCTTCCCTTCACGCACGCGTTCGCGGTCACAATTTTTACAGGCTTCTGAAAACGCTTTTTTAAGAACTTTATCTTCCCCTGCAAACAACTCGTAGGTTTCTTCCACTCTAATGATATCTGGAAGACGAGCTAAAACTTCGAGATGAACTTGAAATGGGACGCCCAACTCTTTGGAAAGATGTTTGTATGCCGTGAGGTACTTCTTTGCCAAGGCATCGTTCACGGTCATCTGCGCCTTACCCGCCACACTTTTCACACGGCGAGATACAAAAACATCCACTGTCCCACGCATCAAGGACTGACCAAGAATCTTCTTAAGTTCCCCTTCATAGGCGACAAACTCCCGGGGAAGATGAAAGCGAGGCTCCAGGAAACGACCATTCACTGCCCGAATGCTTACTTCCACTGTAACTTCTTTTGATTGCGCTCTGGCGGTGCCGTATCCTGTCATGCTTTTCATAATATCTCCATTTTGAAACCGACCCCGAATGGGGTCAAGGGATGAGAAATTTCTCGACCAAATCTCGAGCCTCTAAAAAACCATCCCGACCCGAAAACCAATGAATGTCTTTATCTCTTTGAAACCAGGTTCTTTGCCTTTTAGCCAGTTGCCGAGTGTTTTTCGCGATCTCCTCAACAAGCTGTTCCCGATGCATTTCGCCCTTGAGAAATGAAATCGTCTCTTTGTAGCCCACACTGTTCAGGGGAGCCCATGATTCCAAACCTTGGTCGAGAAGCCCCTGTACTTCCTCTACCAAACCCGCCTTCAGCATTTTCTCCGTGCGCAACTGGATACGTTCTTTCAACTCATCACGATCCCATGACGGACCTATCTTCAACAAAGGATACGGGAACTCACTTCGAGACTCTGCAAACTCTTTTTGTATCTGGGTCACGCTTTTTTTATGACTGCGGAGCAACTCAATGGCACGTCCAATACGATAGTGGTCCGCCACGTGAATCTTAGCTCCATACTCGGGATCTTTTTCCAAAAGCTCGCGATGAAGACGTTCCGCGCCCCCTGGAGACGCCAACTCTTCTTCGACCTCTTTTTGAACCTCTAAAGGCACGGGCAAAACAGGGTACATCCCCTTTTCAATCGCCATAAAATAGAATCCCGTACCACCCACAACAAACACAGGAGTGCCCTCAGGAACTTCCTCCATACATTCAAAAAAATCCCGACAATATTGACCCGCCGTCATCTCTTGAGGAGGATTCACGTAGTCCAACAAATAGTGCGGCACCAAGCCCTGCTCTTCTTGGCTGGGTTTCGCGGCACCAATATCCAATTTCTTGTAAATCTGAACAGAATCGCAGTTGATAATGACACCCCGAAACTCTTGCGCCAAGCGCAGCGCCCACTCGGATTTCCCAGTGGCTGTGGCGCCGACAACAAAGATCACAGGTTTACGCGGATTTTTCATTAGACGATTCGGCCGAAATCTTTCTCGAGTTTGTAAAAGGGATACTCCACACTGACCGGTCGCCCATGGGGACAGAAACTCGACAGAGGAAACAGGTCCATGTCTCGCAAAAGACTTTTCATTTGTTCAAGCCCCAAAGCTTGTCCAGCTCTGACCACGGAATGACAGGCCATCGTGGCGCAAATGTCTCCCACCACGCGCTCTAAAGAATAACTTCCGCCTTGATCAACGATCTCGGTCGCCATTTTATCTAATACAGAACTGAGAATGGCTTCTTTGATCATCAACGGAGCCGCCTTCACACCGACGGTGCCAGGACCCAATGATTCGATGTGAACACCCAAACGTTCGATCTCTTTGGCAATTCCCAAAAGAGCTTCGACTTTTTCAGGAGACATATCGACTGCCAATGGGAACAAGAAGTCTTGCACATCAACCTTGCCCCCCTTCCACGCCGTCATTAATTTCTCAAAAACCACGCGTTCATGGGCAGCGTGCTGATCAACGAAGACAATCTTATCCCGCCCTTGAGTCACAATATAAGTCAGATTGGCTTGCCCTAAAACCTCCAGCGAGGACCAGTAACCCCGCGGCGCCTCAGGCTCCGGAGATTCAGAAGCCTGCGAAGGACGCAAAGACTCCCTCGCCTCGGCAGATGCCGCCAAAGCCTGATAGTCCACTTTCGGCTGATTCACTGTCGAGGTGGGGAAACTAAAATCTTTTTTCTGAAACTGCGTCACCTGAAGCGAGGAATCCTGGAATGCCAGGTTTTCTTTCGGAGTCACTGTTTCGGCAAAATTCGACAAACCCTTCGTGGAGGAATAGTCCTGAGGAGATACATCCGACAGCGGCTGTGGGCCTCTGGGACGCTGATCTTCCGCCAACCAAGGGGCTTGTTCTAGCGTCCCCCGCAATGCGGCCGCCACGGCACGAAACGCCAATGAAGGCTCTTGAAATTTCACCTGCGACTTCGTCGGATGAATATTCACATCCACACAATCAGGATCTGTTTCCACCCAGACAACAGCAATGGGGTATTCTCCGTGCATCAAAAGATTGCGATAAGCCTCATTGACGGCCGCTTGCAAACTGCGATCTTGAATCCAACGATTCTGCGCGAACAACCAAATATTTTTTGCTGTTTTCGCCACATTGTGAGGATCGGCAAAGACAGCATAGGCTCGCACATTGTCGCGAGAGGCCTCGCCAACAAAGAGTGGTTTGATTTCCAAAATCTGCTCAACACGATCTTTACGATTCTTACAAGCGGGCCAAAAACTGACCAGCTTACCATTTTCCTGAATACGAAACTCCACGTCGTAATGAGATAGGGCCATGGCTCTTAACGTCGTCTTGATCGCGGTATTTTCTGCCGCATCGGATTTTAAAAACTTCAGGCGCGCCGGAGTATTATCAAAAAGATTTTCAATAAGGATCGTGGTCCCTAACGAACCACCGACTTTGTCGATCTCTTTTTTACGTCCGTATTCACTGACAAGTTGATGGGCCTGTTCATCTCCTTCACGACGAGACGTCAAGGTCAACTTACTGACGGCGGCGATACTTGCCAACGCTTCCCCGCGAAAGCCAAAAGTGCGAAGCTTCCAAAGATCATCTGTTTTCGAAATTTTACTTGTCGCAAATCGTTCCAGGGCCTTAGGAAGATCTTCTGGAGCCATCCCTTTACCATTGTCGATCACTTTAACGATGCGACCCCCGTCAAAAAACTCAACATGCACACGCGTGGCGCCAGCATCAATACTATTTTCAACAAGTTCCTTAACAAGATGAGCGGGACGCTCAACCACTTCACCGGCAGCAATTTGATCGACAACTTCGGGAGGTAAAACTTGGATAGACATAGAGGGAATTTGCATGAGGACCCCGCTTATGTCACGCTCTATTCAGGGCGAGGACAGCCTCCCCAGGCTTGGCACTTGAGCAACTTCATTCGAAGATCTCTCAACTCAGAAAGAGTGAACCCCAGCTCCATATCAAACCCATGACGAATGCCACCGGCATGAGACAAAGAACGAAAAACGGTCGCATTCCCCTCAAATTGCTCAGGGCGTAAATGCAAATCGCTATAAGTTGTGAAACGAATTTGGTGTGGGTACTTGGTTAAGTTCCATGTAAAACGATCTCTTTGCGCCTTGGCCTTATCAAGAGCCTGTCCATAGTTCTTCCAGCACTTCACTTCCATCACCAAGACCACTTTTTGAGTCGTCCGATTGATAACAACAAGATCCAACTCTCCCAGCGTTTGTCCGCCGGTGCTGTACTCAATCCCCGTCGCCAAAAGAAAGTCTTTATCCGGATAGTCCTCCTGAAGACGTAGACGGGCTACTTGCTCACAAACTGCCCCATCCGGCTCATAATTGACCGCAGACGACTTCAACGCCTCAAAGACAGGCTCAATATCTCCAGCAAAGCACACCGCAGAAAAAAGAACCGACAAAATAGAAAGAAAAATAATTTTCACCGAAAGCCCCCAGCCAGAAACGGATACCACAGAGGGTACGCCGTACCTATTTGCAATGCGGCGCTTCATGTGGATTTTATGACGACTAAAATTCCCAGCCCAGATTCAGGCCAAAACCATAGTATCTGGTTCGTTCCCAGTAGTATTTAGCGTCGGCTCTGACAGAAAGTCGGTCAAAGCGAAAGGCAAGCCCCAGATCAAAAAGAGCCCCCAAAGTCATGTCATCTGCGGCATAACTTACGGACTTTGCACCGCTGGGGACCTCAATGGTGAAGTGAGAGTACTTAAACATCGGCCCAAAGCCATAATAGAAAAGCATGGTTTTACTTTGTGGTAAAACGGTTTGCATCAAAAAGTCGGCCATCACAATAAAGCCATCCGCACTTTTCTTTGTCACATCAGAGTAGTATTTCGGAGCAGTAAAAGAAAAAAGAATATTGCCGTCCGTGTAGATCTCGCCGTCGAACAAGGTGTTGTAGCCGTTAAACTTCACACCAAAGAAAGTCATGAACTCCGAACGCTCTTGCCCCAAAGTATCTTCGGTATAATTGATAAAATCCAAAGTAGGTCCCCGATAACGAGTGGCAAAGAACGGTTTTTTACGCGTCTCTTTTTTATCAAGACGGCCCTCGCTTTTCTCTGTCGGAGCAATCTTCACAACGCCCAATCTAATATCGGTATCTGCAATCCATCCCACTATTCCTGGCTTCACGCGAATCTTATAAAAGGGACCTTTTTTTCCTTTTGAAATACTGTGAACTTGTCCCCGCTTCAAAGTATCGATCACCGGAGCATCAAAGTCCGCGTCCTGATAAATCAAGGCACCGTCTTGAATGATCGTAGCCTGTTGAGCTTGCGCCCAAGTAATTAAAGGAAATAGGAGAGAAATAAGAAGGACGAAGAGCCCTCTATTTAAAACGCATAAGCCAAACACGATAGAAAGCCTCAATGACAATCTTCAGGGACATCTTGCTTTGGCCGACGCGGCGATCTTCAAAAACAATGGGAGACTCGGCCCCTTTGAAGCCCTTTTTCAATGCTTTGTACTTGAGCTCGATTTGAAAACTATAGCCGTTGGATTCGACAGTGGAGAGGTCGATGCCGTGAAGAACTTCCTTCTTCCAGGCATTAAAACCTCCGGTCCAATCATTCAGTGGAAAACCTAAAATCAAACGTGCATAAATCCCGCCACCCCGAGAGATGATCTTACGCAAAAGTCCCCAGTTCACCGTGCGCCCACCTTCAACATAACGAGAGCCCACTGCAAAATCATGGGTCTCAAGCTTTTTAAGCAAAGGCCCTAGGTCTTCAGGACGATGGGAAAAATCAGCATCCATTTCCGTGATAGCGTCAAAACCATGATCCATTCCCCAACGGAAACCTGCGATATAAGCCTTACCCAAGCCCTGCTTGCCGGGACGAGACAACAAATGAAGCTGTGGAAGGTTCTTTTGCATTTCACGAACAATGGCCCCGGTCCCATCTGGAGAGTTATCATCAACAACCAAAATTTCAACGCCAAGATTTTGTGCAAAAACAGCAGGCACAATCGCCTGAATGTTTTCTTTTTCGTTGTAGGTAGGGATCACGATCAGTGTTTTCATGCCCCCTTAAATTGTCACAAAGGGGCCGTGATGGCAATCATTAGATCATATAGACCGAGAGACCAAACGCCCTTTTCCCTTATCTTGAAGAGCCTTCGCTTTTTCCGCAGGAATCGCAGGCAAATTAAGCGGCTTAGCCAAAAGATACTTAGGATCTTGCTTCCGCGCCTCCAACTGCTCTTTAACCTTCTGAGCGGCCGCTTCGGGCTGCTTCAAATAAAGCACGGGATCAAAGCCACACTGACGGCACACGACAGAAAGTCTCCAGCGAATCTTGACGAAGACTTCTGAAATCGCCAAACACACAACAAAAACAATCATCACACGCGGATCGTACTGCTGCCAGATTGCGAACATCAGCACCACTGACGCCAGCGCACTGGCGATAAGATTCATAAACGAAATGTTTTTCTTACGATAAATACGCCGTGGGGTTTTACAGAAGGCGCAGAAGCAGTTGTGACGTTTATGAAAAAAAGAAAACATACTCTTAGTTTGCCAAAAATGAGGTCTAGAACGAAAGATGATTTTATGAAAAGTGACAAAGTCTTGCTAGAATCAAGACATGCAAACAGTTAAAACAATCCAATTCGTTTTGATCGCTTTCTCTCTCTTTACGGCCCCAACCTTGGTCCAGGCTGCAAATGAGTCCGCCGACTATCAAGAGGTCAGTTATGACGATCTCCTCAACGAATTAAGCGCTAAAAAGAAGAATCTGACCCAGAAACAAAGCAGCTCTTTCGATGAAGTGCGCCTGCATGCGGGAATCGGCTATGTGAATTCCTTTACGAACATCGCCGCCGAAAAACAAAATTTCAATCGCCACGCCAATGGCATCCAACTCTCTCTAGGAATGGATCTTTTTTCTCCGAACTGGTACTCCGAAGGAGTCTTCCGAAACTACGGACTCACTTCTTCAGGCTCTGAAGAGATGACCTTGCGAGAATTTGATTTGAAGTTGGGATATACCAACAAGCTCGAAAGCATCTGGGCCTACTCCATCAGCTCAGGCCTTTCAAATCGTTTCCTGAAGTTCTCAGATCCCACTCGAAACATCAATGTGGATGACACCACTCCTTCTTTAGTTGTCTCTACGGGTTTTATGGCCCAAGTTCATAAAAATCTTTCCTTAGGAGCCGAGGTCAGTGCTCGCACGGCCGTCGTCAACCGCACTGCCGATAAGAACTCGTTTGACTTTGCATTTCGACTGAACACTTCTTTATAATCGAGAAGTGGACGTTATTTTATTCATCCTTTGTCTCGTCGTTTTTACCTTGGGTCTTGCGATATTTTCCAATAGAGCAAGATCCCGCAAGGACATCCCCTTTGAACTTAAACCGAACTGCCTATTGACCCGCTGGCCGCTTTTGTTCGTCACCGGCCCTCGATCCATTTTCTATTTTAGTTCTTATTGGAACCTCTATACGTCATTTTTGGCCGAACATGGCTATGAGGTTTTCACCCTCCATCTGCCTTGGAATAACTCTCAGGAAAGAAAAGAACGTTTTGAATACTTTTTGGCCCAACAAGAGCAGCACCAACGGCGTTTTCATCTTTTTCTTGATCTGCCAACTCTGGAGGAACTCGAAGACTGTATCCGCCATAAGAAGCCCCACTCTATCATCAGTCTGACTGAGCTTATGGACGCAGATACAAAGAGTTCAAACTTCAAACTTTCGTCACTTCCCGTTCCCTCAATGCCTGTGGAGTTTCCTCTGTCAAAGAAGGCCTCCCTCTTCCTGAAGCTGTCCTATCAGCTTCATAAAATCCTCACCAAAAGATCCCAACTCCCCTCCTTAAGCACACTCGGAGCCAGTGAGGACAACGCTCTGACGAACAGCCTTCTTCTCTTAGAACGCGCCCAAACCCTTGCAGAAATGGATTTACGAGAAGACGTGCCCCTCTAAATTCCTAGTTGCTTATGACCAAAGTCAGTGGTGCAATAGAATCATATGAGCGACTACAGAGACGTGACTCCAAAGAATGCCCCCCAATACGAAACCGCCAAAGAAGTGTTCCGTTATATCGTGAACTACCTTCGCCATCCCGTGGAAAAGATCAAATCGCTGCCCGATTGGAATTGGACCGTTCTTGTGATCACTTTGATTGTTTTGTCCATGGGCTCAGGTATTTTAACGGGACTTGTCCCTCCGAACTTTTTCCGCATCATGGGCGGCATCATTATCTCTCCGATCGTCGGAGTCGTAACCACCACTATCGGTGCCTTGTTCATTTATTATTATTTTCAGGTCTTCGAAAAAAGAACCTGCTCGCTACGAAAGATCTTTACCCTGATCTTGTTCGCGAACGTCCCGTTTTTTATTTTCCAAGTGGGCTCTGAGATGATCCCTCCGATCACTCTTGTGGGATTTGCCTTTACCGCTCTTTTGATGGCGGTGGGGCTTACCGAAAACTTCCAAATGGATAAACGCCGCGCTTTGAGATTAGTCACCATTCTCTTTGCCATCGTCTTTATTATCTGGCTATGGAATCGAATCGATATTTCAAGATTAGAGAGACTTGGGTAACATACAGCCCATCTAAAAAATAAAAAAGCCAAGCCCCTTCGGACTTGGCTTTTTTTTATTCTCTCTAGAGATCAAAACCCTTCTAGGATTAAGCTCTTCCTGTCGAGCCAAACCCACCCGCACCACGCTCGGTGGATCCCA
Source organism: Bdellovibrio sp. (assembly GCF_047637665.1). NCBI lineage: Bacteria > Pseudomonadati > Bdellovibrionota > Bdellovibrionia > Bdellovibrionales > Pseudobdellovibrionaceae > Bdellovibrio > Bdellovibrio sp. The sequence continues at coordinate 117,924 of NZ_JBLJBT010000043.1, forward strand.
ATTCATTGACGACTTCAAATTGAGCTTGCAGGACGGGAGCAATCACCAACTGAGCGCAGCGCTCTTGATCATTGATTGTGACGGCTTCGTTGCCGAGATTGATAACAATGATTTTTACTTCGCCACGATAGTCAGCATCAATGGTGCCCGGTGTATTCAACACCGTAAGACCACTTTTCGCCGCCCACCCACTGCGCGGACGAGCTTGAATCTCATATCCAAGAGGAATCTCAAAGGACAATCCCGTCGGAATCAAAGCTCTTTCTCCAGGATTCAAAACAACAGGTCCGGCCAGTTGCGCGCGCACATCAAAGCCACTTGCCCCCATCGACTGATATTGAGGAAGATCACCATGGAAGTTCTCAAGTTTTTTAACTTTTACTGTCAGTTTATTCATAATGCACTCCTCGAAAAGTTATAAAGATAATTCATCCCACCATGGCTTGAGTTCATTCACTCCCGGCCCCAAGAGGACTCCCGAAGCTTTGTCTAAATCAAGCTCATGACGGATATAGTGATTCACGGAATCCACAGAGACTTCTTTAATCTCTTCAATAACGGATTCCACAGATCTATAACGGCCAAAAACAATTTCATTCACAGCCAAAGAGGTCATACGATTTTCAATATCGTCAGAGCCCAACAAAATGCTGCCAATCACTTGTGTTTTAAACATTTCCACGTCGTGTTTCGTCACACCCTGCTTGCGGATCTTTTGAAATTCTTTGGAAATCAAATCGCCGACTTTTTTAGCGTTCTTAACTTCGGTCCCGGCATAAATCGTCAACATCCCCGAATCAATATGGGTGTTCAGACTGGAGTGAATGGCATAAACCAAACCCTTTTTTTCTCGAACACTCTGGTAAAGTTTAGAGGTCATGCCGCCGCCCAAGAGCGTGTTCGTGATCACTGCTTCAAAGCGATGTTTGTCTTTAAAGCTCGCCGTCGGGAACCCCAAGAGCATATGAACTTGTTCAGCCTGCTTTTCAACCACGTGGCGACGTTTCAACCATCGTGGATATTTGCGAGCATTCTTCAGAGCCATTTTCTTTTTGGCGCCAAGACGTTTTTCGATTCCCGACATCAACTCATCATGATCCAAACACCCGGCAGCACTAATGATGATATTTCCGCCTGAGTAAGTCTTTTTATAATAATCCATCACCTGATTTTGCTTCATCAACGCGATGGACTTAGGTGTGCCCAAAATAGAGCGCGCCAAAGGATGCGATCCGTACACCTGCTCATAGAAAATGTCATAGATAAGTTCTTCGTGGCTATCTTCGGACATGGCGATCTCTTGCAAGATCACGCCCTTTTCAAGTCCAAACTCTTTCTTATTCAGGTGCATGTTCGAAACTAAATCCGAAAGAACATCAAGAGCCTTCTCCCAATGATCTTTCAAAACCATGGCGTGGTAACAAGTGTATTCGCGTGTCGTGTAGGCATTCAGATCGCCGCCGAGAGCCTCTAAAGACTTGGCGATTTGATAAGCTGAACGGGTTTTAGTTCCTTTGAAAACGAGATGCTCTAAAAGGTGCGAGATCCCCGCGACTTCAGGAGTTTCATCTCGAGTCCCGGTCAAAACCCAGATACTGATTGAAACGGCACGGGACCCTGGATGAAGTTCACTCACCACCCGGATCCCGTTAGAAAGTTCAGATTTTTTGAACTTTGTGTTTGTCACTGAAATTGAAGCCTACTGAAGCAAAGCTTTACGAGAAAGCTTAATGCGTCCTGCACGGTCTACTTCAAGAACTTTAACATCAATCACTTCGCCTTCTTTAAGTACGTCTGTAACAGCGCGCACTCTTTCGTTAGCGATTTCAGAGATGTGCAAAAGACCTTGGGTGTTCGGCAAGATTTCAACGAAAGCACCAAATTCCGCAATCTTCACAACGCGGCCTTTGTATGTTTTGCCAACTTCAGCTTCCGCAATGATGTCATTGATCATCGCAATAGCTTTTTTGGTAGCTTCAGGGTCCGCAGAAGCGATGTGGATTGTACCGTCATCTTCGATCTCAATCTTCACACCTGTTGCTTCCGTGATACCACGGATCACTTTACCACCAGAACCGATCACTTCGCGGATCTTATCTGGCTTAATTTTGATAGTCTCAATACGAGGAGCAAATTCAGAAATCTGTCCACGAGGAGTCTTCATCACTTTTTCCATCTCATTCAGGATATGACTGCGGCCCTCTTTAGCTTGCGCCAAAGCTTGCTCCATCACCTCGAAAGAAACAGAGTCAATCTTGATATCCATTTGCAGAGCAGTGATACCTTGAGTTGTTCCAGCAACTTTAAAGTCCATATCACCCAAGTGATCTTCGTCACCCAAGATATCCGTCAAGACAGCGACACGGTCGCCCTCTTTAATCAGACCCATGGCGATACCCGCAACGTTCCCTTTCAAAGGAACACCTGCATCCAACATTGCCATCGTGCCTGAGCACACTGTGCCCATAGAAGAAGAACCGTTGGACTCAAGAACTTCAGAAACAACACGGATTGTGTATGGGAATTTCTCATGATCAGGAAGAACCGCTTTCAACGCGCGCTCTGCCAAGTTTCCGTGACCGATTTCACGACGACCTTGACCACCGAAACGGCCCACTTCACCTACAGAGTATGGAGGGAAGTTGTAGTGAAGCATGAACTTACGCTTTTGAGTTCCCAAAAGAGCGTCAACCATTTGTTCATCATCACCCGTTCCCAAAGTCACAGTTCCCAAAACTTGCGTTTCACCGCGAGTGAAAAGACCTGAACCGTGAGCACGTGGCAACAATCCCACTTCGTTCGCGATAGGACGGACTGTTTTCACGTCACGGCCATCGATACGAACCGCTCTGTCCAAAATCATGGTACGAGCTTCGTGGTATTTGAGTTCTTCAACGATCGTTGCAATATCTTTCTTACGTTGCTTCAACAAATCTTTGTCAGCAATATCAGCTAGAAGAGTTTTTTCCGCTTCTGCCTGAGCCAAAGCTGCCGTCGCATAACGCTCTTGTTTTTCTTTGATGGACAAAGCTGCAGCGATCTTAGACTTCAACAAAGCCTCGGCTTTCGTTTTGAAATCCGCATCAATTGCTGGAGGCGTGAAGGCACGTTTGGCCTTAGAGCCCGCCTTCTCACGCAATTCATCTTGAGCATTCAAAAGAGGCATCATGGATTGGTGACCGAATTTCAACGCCGCCAATACGTCCGCTTCAGAGATAAATCTTGTTTCACCTTCCACCATCAAAAGACCGTTGCGAGTTCCCGCAACGATAACGTCCATGTCGGACTTTTCCATTTGTTGAGGAGTTGGATTCGCCACGAACTGACCATCAACACGACCCACTTGGATCGCTGCCGTCGGGCCGTTAAACGGAATATCAGAAAGATGAAGAGCCGCAGAAGCACCAAGACTCGCAAGAATCTCAAGAGGGAATGCACCATCTGCAGACAAAACCGTCGCCACGACTTGTGTTTCGTATCTATATCCTTCAGGGAAAGAGGGACGAATCGGACGGTCAATCAAACGCGCTGTCAAAACAGCATCATTTGTCGGCTTACCTTCACGTTTGAAGTAGCCACCAGGAATTTTTCCAGTTGCATAGAACTTCTCGATGTATTCAACAGTCAGAGGAAAGAAATCAAGTTCTGATGCTTTTTTTGACGACACCGCAGTAACAAGAACAATGTTGTTACCACTAGAGACAAGCACAGATCCATCTGCTTGTTTTGCCAAACGGCCTGTTTCGATGGTGATTTGTTTTCCGCCCACCGATGTAGTTACAGTCGTTTTCATTAAATCTCCTTGAATTTTGTCACAAGGCCTTATGCCTTGCTGGTGGAAGTTTCCCCTCATGGGGTAAAAAGCTTGAAGGGGCTTTTCGCCCCTTCAGGAATTCGATATTACTTACGGATATCAAGAGCCTTGATAAGGTCTTGGTAACGTTTCACATCTTTACGATGTAGATAGTCCAAAAGTTTTCTTCTTTTATTAACCATAGTCACAAGACCACGGCGACCGTGATGATCTTTCTTGTGAGTAGAGAAGTGAACTGTCAAATCATTGATTTTAGCAGTAAGAATAGCGACTTGAACTTCTGGAGATCCAGTATCAAGATCTGCTGTTTTGAATTTTTTAACGATTTGAGTTTTGTTCTCTTTAGTGACCGCCATTAAAGTCTCCTTTATTTTAAATTTTTCTGTTTTTTAGTATCCAAACCCTTGCAGTCGTCATGGCTGTCGATCTGTAGAGTTTTATTAAGTTTTAAGGTTCTAACCCGTTCCCTGAGGCCGGTCAAGGCCCTAGTATTTGAAGACCCGGCGAAGGACAAAGCCCTTTCCAGACTCTAGACCTACCAACGCCAAAAGCTGTCCCCCCTCCTGGGCCAATATTTGAACATATTGATCCTCAGAAGGCTTAAAAGCCGTAATAAGCTGAGAGCGAAGGTCATGGCTGATCTGGCCATTCCCTAAAAGCACCCGACCTTGCCCTTTTACGCGAATTCTTTTGATTTGAGGCAATGCCAATTCCATAGGCACAAAGGCAGAGCATACCGCCCCCTGCTTGACCGAAGATTCAATAGCCTCCAAAGTCTGCGCCTGAGGCAAAAGATAGGGAGCCGACCAGGTTCTACGCAAGGCACTCATCGCCGCCCCACACCCCAAGGCCTTCCCCAGGAGGTCCACCCAAGTGCGGATGTAACTGCCCTTGGTGCACTTGATGTCAAACTCAGCCCAATCCGGGCCGACTTCAACCGGCGTCACATCCCAGAACTTCATGAGCTTTTTAGGAACCGCGACTTCCTGTTCTCCGCGGGCATATTCATAGAGTTTTTTGCCCTGAACCTTGATCGCGGAGTAAATCGGAACTTCCAGCTCCATTTCCCCTTGGATCTTCAAAGCTTCCTCTAAAATACGCACTCGGGACACGTCGACGGGCTTCTGCTCTAAGATTTCTCCGGTGGTGTCCAAAGTGTCCGTGCGAACCCCCAGTTGAGCTCGAACTCGATACCCCTTGTCACCTTCAAGAATATACTGACTGAGTTTGGTGCCTTCATTGATCAGACAGGCCATCAAACCCGACGCCATCGGATCCAAGGTCCCCGAATGCCCCACGGCCTTCGTTCCAAGAATACGGCGAAGCCTCGCCACCACATCATGACTGGAAATCCCTGAAGGTTTGTCCACCAACAGAAGACCGTGAAATTGTGTATTATTCGTCATCAGATTCGTTAGAACTTTCGCCTTTTTGCTTTCGTTCTTGATCAAGCTCTTGAAGGATCTTTTCTACCTTTAAAACCTGTTCTGTCGTGTGATCAGGATAGAACGTCAATTTAGGACAATAACGCATTTTGAGTTCTTTACCGATGTAGTTTTGAATCTCAAAAGCTCTTTCTTGCAAAAGCTCCAAAGCCTCTTCTTGCTGGGCTTCGGAACCTAAAACGCTGACATAAACTTTCGCAGCACGAAGATCCGCTGGCATCTTCACTTGCGCCACCGTTACCAAACCTGGCAACGGCACCTTAAAACCACGGATCAAAAACTGAGCAATAGTCGCTTGAATTTCTCTTTCTACGCGAGCAACTCGGCGCCCATCACCCATGTTTTTCATTATTTATCTCCCGCACCCAACTCACGTGCGATTTCTTTTTTCACGTAAGCTTCCATCATATCGCCGACTTTAACGTCGTTGTAGTTTTCAATGCCGATACCGCACTCGTAGCCAGAAGCCACTTCTTTGGCGTCGTCTTTGAAACGTTTCAATGAAGCGATCTTACCTTCGTAAACAATCTTGTTCTCACGAAGTAGACGGATCATGTTGTTACGCTGGATCTTACCGTCGATCACGAAGCAACCTGCAATCGTGCCCACTTTAGGTACGTTGAAGGTATTACGAACTTCCACGCGACCCATAACTTCTTCCACCACATCAGGGCTAAGAAGACCGGCCATCGCCGCTTTCATCTGATCGATCAATTCGTAAACAATAGAGTAGGTACGGATATCAACGCCCAGTTGTTTTGCTTTCGCCTGCGCACCCAAATCAGGACGCACGTTAAAGCCAAGAACAATACCCTTAGCTGTATGAGCCAAGACCACGTCCCCTTCATTAATACCGCCCACCGCAGAGTGAATAACCTTCGCCTTCACTTCGCTGGTAGAAAGTTTTGAAAGCATTCCATTGATGGCCTCAAGAGATCCATGCACGTCCGCTTTCAACACCAAAGCCAACTCTTTCACATCGCCCGACTTCACCTTCGCGAAGATATCTTCCAAAGACATTTTCGCCGCCGGAGCCGCCGCTGCTTTTTCAGCTTGTTCTTTTCTTAAAGTAGATACTTCGTTTGCAGTGTCTTCATCTTTAACGATGTCGAACTTATCACCCGCTGCAGGCACGGCCTCAAGACCCAATACTTCGGCTGGCAAACCAGGTCCGACGGATTGAATTCTTTCGCCCTTGTCGTTCACCAAAGAACGAACGCGTCCCTTCATGGTTCCCGCTACGATGTATTGACCGACTTCGACTGTTCCATCTTTAACAAGAAGAGTCGCGACAGGTCCTTTGCCTTTTTCCATCTTCGCTTCGATCACAATACCTGTGCCGGAACGTTTTGGATTGGCTTTCAGCTCAGCAACTTCAGCAAGAAGTTTCACTTGCTCAAGAAGCTCTTTAATACCGGTTTTCTTCATCGCTGAAACTTCACAGAAGATTGTGTTTCCACCCCATTCTTCCGGAACGATTTCAAGCTCTGTCAATTGTTGCTTAATACGCTCTGGATTCGCACCTGGCTTATCCATCTTATTCACTGCCACGATGATTGGTACGCCCGCCGCTTTCGCATGGTTAATCGCCTCTTGAGTTTGAGGCATCATACCATCATCCGCCGCCACCACGATGATCGCGATGTCAGTGGCATTGGCTCCACGAGCACGCATAGCCGTAAAGGCTTCGTGGCCCGGAGTATCCAAGAAAGTAATCAAATGACCATCTTCCAATTTCACGCTGTAGGCACCAATGTGCTGAGTGATACCACCCGCTTCCCCTGCTGCCACATCCGCATTGCGAATCGCATCCAACAAAGAGGTCTTACCGTGGTCAACGTGACCCATGACAGTCACAACCGGAGGACGAATGATTGCTTCCGCCGCCAAATCACCGAAAGCGGTTTCTTCCGCAACAGCATCGGCCGTCTTAAATACGTTTTGTGCTTCCCAACCGAACTCAGGAACGATCAGTGCAATCGTATCGAAATCAAGATCTGTGTTCATGTTGGCCATAACACCATTCTGCATAAGAACTTTCACGAGTTGAGGAGCTTTCAAGCCCATCTCCATCGCCAAGTCACTGAGCTTCATCGTGCTATTCACTTTCACCACACGTTTGTGTGCCGAAGGTGTTGTAATCTGAGTTTTCATAGCCTCACGGTCCAAAAGACCTTTTTTCTTTTTCGGCTGGAAAACCATCTCACGCTTACGGAATTCCACCGGGTTGAAGACTTGTACTTCTTCTTCCTTCTCTTTTTCTTTCTCACGAACAGCCGGACCAACACTTACGCCAGTCACCTTCTTACGTCTGTCGAAATCCTTCTTAAACTCACCACCAACATCCGGCATTGGCTCTGGAGGAGCTGACGCAACAAATCCAGTACGGATATTACGTGTGGGAGCCCCACCTGAAGGTCTGTTAAATCCACCAGGACGAGGAGCAAATCCACCACCTTGCGGACGCTCACCTTGTTGACGGTCTCCACCTTGGAATCCACCGGTTCTGGTGTATCCACTCTGTGGACGCTCTTGACGCTGTGGAGCTTGAGACTGCACGCGCGAAAGGTCCATGCGACCGATAATATTTCTTTTAACTGTTGTAGCTGGAGTTGAAGAACTCGCTACACCACTTGTGCCCACTACGACCTCTTTTTTACGTGCTTGAGGCACTACAGGAGCGGTGGGCTCGGGAGCCGGCGCTGCGGGAGTTTCTTTTGCTACGATTGGTTCAGGTTTAACTTTTACTTCTACAGGAGCGGCAACTTCTTCTTTAATAACTTTTGCCGCGACTTTTTCTTCCACAACAGGAGTTGGAGCTTCTAGATCCGCTTCAACTTCTTCTTCCTTCACTGGAGCCGTCTTCTTCACAACAACGCGAGTCGTTTTCGCAGGAGCCGCCTCTTCCGCCTCAGTCACTTCCGGTTTGGAAACGATCTTCGCGACCTTCGGAGCTTCCTCTTCCTTTTTACGGCGAATCACAGGAGCTTTCGCTGGCGCTGACGCCGCAGCTTCAACTTCCGCAGGCGCTGCCGCCTTCTTTGGTGCTGCTTTACGAGTTGCTGCCTTTTTCGGCTTCGCCTCTTGAACGGGGGCTTCCCCGCCGCTGAGTTTAATTTTAATTTGCTCTAGAACATCGGGGTCTAACTCCGCCATGTGACTCTTTACTGGCAAATGCCATTCACGGATCTTATCCATGAGGGCTAGCGGGGTCATCCCGATCTCTTTTGCAAACTCAAAAACCTTTGGATTACTCACTCAGTCTCCCTGTGTTGTTCTCTATCCAAAAAACGACTCCGACAATGTCGGAGTTTGTGTATCTATTCTTCGTCCGCTTCCTGAGCATCAAGTTTTTTCAACTCTTGCTTCAAAAGCAGGTCTGCTTGTTCTTTTGCAGACACATTTGATTTATTGTCTTTAGCCACAGTAGGCGCTGTTGGCACAGGCACACCGTCAGCTTCATATTTCGCCACCAAAGCCTTTGCTTCTTTAGCAAGCTTTTCGGCCTTGTCTGGATCATCGTAACCCGGAATCGTCATCAACTCTTCAACAGACGCTGATGCCACCGCTTGGAATGAACCAAATCCTGATTGGAAAATATTTTGCGCCATTGTTTCGCTCATGCCGGGGATCAACATCAAATTAAAGATGGATTCCGCAGTACGAGATGCCGCTGAAGTTTCAGAAATAATGTCCAACTTCCAAGTTGTCAGTTTCGCCGCCAAACGCACGTTTTGACCACGTTTACCGATTGCCAAGCTCAACTGAGAATCAGGAACAACGATTTCCATTTCACGATTCGCATCATCAAGGAATACGCGAGAGATTTCCGCTGGCGCCAAGGCGTTACATGCAAAACGAGTGATGTCTTCGTCCCAAGGAACGATATCAATTTTCTCGCCGCGAAGCTCTTGAACGATATTTTGTACGCGAGAACCTTTCATCCCCACGCACGCGCCCACGGGGTCTACAGAATTGTCTTTAGAACGAACCGCGATCTTTGCACGCTGGCCTGGCTCACGAGCCGCCGCCATGATCTCAACCACGCCGTCATAGATCTCAGGAACTTCCATTTCAAAAAGCTTCATCAAATAACGCTCGTCTGCACGAGACATGATAATTTGAGGTCCACGAGTTGTTTGACGAACTTCTGACAAATAACCTTGAATGCGATCACCAGGCTTATACTGTTCGCCAGGGATTTGCTCACGAGGAGGAATGTACGCTTCGGTACGTCCCAAATCGACAACAATTGCACCTTTTTCCACGCGACGAGCGATACCGGAAGCGATCTCGCCTTTTCTTTCTTCAAACTCATTGAAGATGATGTTGCGTTCAGCATCACGCACTTTCTGCATGATGATTTGCTTTGCTGTTTGCGCAGCAATACGGCCCAAGTCAGAAGCTTCCAACTTAATACCGATAGAGTCATCAAGCTGAACATTCGGATCCAACTTTTGCGCTTCGTCGTAAGGAATCTCTACTTCTTCATCGATGAATTTTTCACGAGGAACGACTTCTTTGAACTCAAAAAGTTCCACTTCACCAGTATCTTCATTGTATGCCGCTTCGATCTCACGATAAGTGCCGTATTTTTTACGGGCAGCGACTAGCATACCTTGAGTGATTGCATCGATAACAACTTGCTTATCGATTCCTTTGTCTTTTCCGACCTGATCAATCACTTTAGAAAGATCTGAAAACACATTTTCAGCCATGACTTTCCTCTCTCGTTACTTTTTTTGACCTTTAGTAAAATCAAATACCACTTTCGCCTTGTCGATCAACGCGTAGGGAATTTGAATCTCTACGTCATCAACTACAAAACGAACACCACTGTCGTCCGCTGATTCCAAAACCTGTTCAACGGTCTTTGCGGCTTTCCACTTCTTATCCGTGACGCCAACACTCTCTAAGGCTTTAGAGGTTTTGATGTACACTTTTTTGCCCACTGCTTTTTTAAAGTGCCAAGGCACCTTCAGATGGCGCTCCAAACCTGGGGTCGAAACCTCCAGATTGTAAGCTCCTCCAGGAATGACATCGTCCGTGTCTAAAAGAAGATTCAGTCCTTTAGAAACATTCGAGCAATCGTCGATGCTGATACTGCCGTCTTCTTTGTCGATAAATACGCGAAGGGTTCTTCCCTTGCCGGCGCCAACGAATTCTAAGTCGTAAATTAGGCAACCCTCTCGGGCGGCGACCTCGTTGGCCATGGTAACTACTTTTTCCATCCAAGATGGGGTTTCAGACATCTAAGGCAATCCTTTTATAACATACTCTTCGACTGGACAGAGTCCAGTTCCGCGAGGTCCAAATTCACTTCATATTCTCGCCAGAATTGCGTTTATCAAACGCCAGAGTACTCTGTCCGCCGTCGCGGGCAAAAAAAAATGGGCCTTCTGGGCCCATTAGAACGACTTGAAGCTAACAAAAAAATTCAGCCAATGCAAGGGTTTATCTTGATCCCCCTCAGGGAAACTGCCTCTTTTATGAGCGCGTGTACAAAATCGCCGTGCCCCCGTCCATATAATACCGAGGACGCCGACGAACTTCCTTAAACCCAAGTTTTTCATAGAGTTTTTGAGCTGGAACGTTCTCTTCATGGACCTCCAACCACAACTCTCGATCCTGACCCTTTGCGGCGATAAGGTGATCAAAGAGCCTCTCCATATAACCTCGGCGACGAAATTGAGGGTGGCAGGCGACCAGGGAGATCTCCCAAGCTTGAGGCAACTCTCGATACAGCACAAAACCCACCAGCTGCTCCCCTTCAAACACTCCGACGGCTTCGGCGGTGGCCATCTCAGCCCCCAAAAGATCCTTGGGCCAATAAAACTGCGGCAAAAGACCTTGCTCCGCATGGATGGCCTCCACCAAAGAACGCATCGAAGGCTTATGAGAACTAGAGAGAATTTCGATTTGCATATCAACCTGAGATAAAGTTACGGACTTTGTATTTACGCTTAATCACTTCAAACCACGCCCGCAAACGTTCTTCCAACTGTTGCTGAGCCAAGAAAGCCTTGATGTTGTCCTTAAAGGAAGCAAAAGGAAGACTGCCGAACTTCACACGGTTTTTTTCGTAATAAGCCTGCGCCTCTTGATCGGTGATAATTCCCGACATCGAGTTGGTTTTAAATTTCATAAAGCTTTTCGCCGCCAGCTTTCGAGCCGTGAACTTCTTAAGTTCTGCGGGGGAAACCTCAAGATCTCCCCAGTAGGCTTTGCCCGAAACAGCTTTTTCGACCTTAGCAAGCGAAGCCGCCAACTCATCTTCCGTGATCGTTCCCACATTAAAGTTCTCGGCCTCCAAAGCGACGACGGCTTCCAGCAAAACCGAGGTCACAGCATTGCGGAAATCCGCCTGCCCTGGGCGCACTTCGTAAAGACCTTTCAAGGAAGCTTTGGGAGGAAAAAGAAGATTCTCAATCACCATCGAAATCTGCACTTCCCGACTGGTCACCACATGCTCCGCAACCTGACCCACGGTTTCCGTGACCAAGGTCGCTGCACTTGCATTAATAGAGAATAAAAAAGAAAGCAGAAATCGCATAAAAAAACTATGCGCCAGGAAACACCCGAAGTCCAGTCCCGAAGGGGTTTTTAGCAAGACACCCAAAAACAAAAAAATGCCAGGATGGCATTTTTTAGCGTCAGCCCCGAAGGGGTTTTTGGCAGGACGCCAAAAACAAACCCCGCCTTTTTAAGACGGGGTCTGAAACCACTGAGGAATTAATTAACTTATTTCATTAGATTAGAAATTCACGCGTCCGACAAGAGACATTACATAGTACTGCAACTTTTCAATCGGAGTCCCATACTGAGGTCCAGACATCCAAGAATTCCCAGCATTCAAACGACTTGAAAGGTTCCACATATATCTGAAATCCAAACCTAAAGAATACTTAGGAGAGAACTCCAAATCAGCTCCCATGATCGCACCCACGTCGATAGCATGAGAATTGGCTTTAGTGTCATTGACGTATCCATAAGGGTTCTTGTTATCCCAAGAAAATCCTCTGTAAGAATAAGAAACCACACCACCGAATACAGGCTTGATAATTCCGCTGAACAACTGAACTTTAGCGGCTAACGAACCAGTATACTGTTGAACGTCGATGCTGTCTGGAACGTATGTTCCACCATAACCGTAGCCATAGCCGTAGCCATAACCATAGTTCGAAGTTCCAGTGTAATAACCTTGACCTTGAACTGTGTAGTTTGAGTACAAGAACGAACCTTCAATCACGAAGTTGTCATACTTAGTACCGAAACCAACACCCAAAGCATAGTTCCCTTTAACTTGGCGAGTGTCTGGGTAATCACCGATTCCCAAAATTCCCGCAACATATTTAGTTTCAATAGGAGCCAGAGGAGCTTCTTCCTCAACCTTCATCGCTGCGGCGATTTCTTCGCGAACGATGTCTCTGGTATTTTCTTTTGGTTCAACGACCTGTTGAACTTGAACAGGTTGCGCATAAACAGGCTGTTGAACAGCTTGTTGCTGCTGCTGACCGTTGTCTAGTTGATTGAATTTATCACCAAACAGAACGCCCGCTCTTTTCTTCTCATCTTCCATACGAGATTGCTCAAGCTTTTCAACGATTCTTTGTTCTGTTTGCAACTCAGCATCCTGACGAGCACGACGGATTTGTTCCGCGCGAGACTCTGACAAAGGAGAAGCCTCAATCACAGTTGTTGGCTGCTTTTGGATCTGAGATTGTTGCAACTGAGCTGTGGAAGTGGGAGTCGCCTGATTTAAAATATAAATAGGCTGACCACTGACCGGCGCAGTGCTTGCGATTCCAGCTGCGGGAGCTGGGGCGGCAACAGATGCTGCTTGAGGGCTTGAATACATTTGATCAAGCTCCGCATCAACATCACCTTCGAGACTCTGAGCTAGCGAATAAGTGGGCGCAATGCTCAAAGCCGCAAGGATATAGAAATACTTTTTCATAAAGTCTCCTCGTGGTTCTGGTTTCAAAAACCTTTTTAGTCACTGGAAGCGTAGAGCAAGCCTGATGCCAACAGGGACGATTTTCGGCCTTGGCGTCTAAGTTATTGATATCTAAAGTATCTCTCAGCCCCCCTGCGCGGACCCATCACCCCGCCCTGAACGCAATTGTGACAACTTACAAGACGGTTTCTGAAATTCTTGCAAAGCAGAGCCATTTCGCCCCTGAGTATGGAAGGATTTGGTAAAAACACTCCTTATATATAAGGAGACTCCATGTTGTTATCTTCTTTTCTGCGGCAACGAGCCTGCATTCTGGTTCTTGCGCTGTCTTCACTTGCCGCATGTTCTCCCGGCGCCAAGGGTGGCGAAGAACTCAAGGTCGAACCCGCAAATTGTGAAATCGCGGGAAAATCGTTTGGCATTGTCGGCGGAGATATTCTTAGCTCCGACAACGACCTCAGTGCGAGCACCGTCATGGTGTTGCATATCGATTATAAAGACGAAGTCAGCACCTGCACCGGGACCCTTATTGATAACAACAAAGTTTTGACGGCCGCCCACTGCACCTCTCCTTTTGGCAAAAAGACAGTGATCGCTTTTACCAACAATTCAAACTGTCTCACTCAAGCCCCCAAAAGAACGCTCCGCCTAGTTACGGATGAAGCCATTCATCCAGACTATTCTTATTGGATCAAATCTTGGGACAATGCCGCCCATGATCTTGCTATCCTCAAATTCAAAGGTGATATTCCCACAGGATATAAAGTGCGAGAGCTTCCGACATCTGATTTTGCCCCGTCCGAGTCAGACAATCTCGTGATGACGGGCTATGGAACCACAACAGAAAAAGGCGCCGATTCTGGAACCCTGCGCTTTACAACCGCGCCGGCATCTCGTCTTATAAAAGAATTTCACCTGGCACTGAACGACAGCACCGTTGCGGTAAAGAACGCTCTTATTTTAGAACAATCTGACAACGGCGTCTGCACAGGGGATTCCGGCGGACCTTTGTATATCAATACCGAGAGAGGTCTTACCTTGGTGGGGATCACCTCTATGGGCGTCGACAACAAAACCCGAGATGAAAAGAACACTCGCACTTGCCATGGCGTGGCCTTATTTACCGACGTGCGAGCACATCTGGATTGGATTCAGAAAAAGAAAAATGCGCTGTAATGTTTTAGAAAGTGTGTGAGGTTTTTGCGGAATTTATAAAACCAGAGTTTAGTTAGGGCCAAATATTTTCGAGGTGCTCATGCCTCGCCTTCCTTTGACCGAAGAAGTGGTTGAACAAACAACCACTAGGTCTCAAAGGAAGGAGCCTTATGAATAAACTTTTAGTTAGCGCATTTGTTTTCGCCTTCTCCCTTCAGTCCGTTGCTGAAACAATTTCTGGAGTCACCATCGACAGCGTGTCGGGAATCAAATACACCGCCGAAGCCCTGGCCTATCATAGTGTGAAGCCCACAACTCGTATTGTGTTTGATGAATTCGTCCCCGCCACTGACTATGTCAATGCCGTGAATAAGATTGGCCCCTACAGTTTTATCATGGGAGAGATTTTAGATTCGTTTTACATGAAACAGTACACACAAGCGACATTCTCCAAGCGTGTGGATGAGTATCTCAACACTCTCGGTCCCAAAGTGAATATCTGGGAAATTGGCAACGAAATTAATGGCGAGTGGTTGGGAACGACTTCTGAAACCGTTGCGAAAATGTATTCGGCCTATAGCAAAGTGAAAGCGCGCAACTACAAAGCCGCATTAACTCTGTATTACAATCCCAACTGTTGGGAGAAAAAGGCCAATGAGATGTTCGCTTGGTCTTCGGCCAACATTCCGACGGTAATGAAGCAGAACCTGGATTATGTCTTTATCAGCTATTACGAAGATGACTGCAATGACTATCGTCCGACTCAAGCTCAGTGGGAAGATGTTTTCAATAAATTGGGGCAGATGTTTCCAAATTCAAAAATTGGCTTTGGTGAAATTGGCACAACCAAATCAGCCAAAAAAGTCGACATGGTGAACCGCTACTATCGCATGAATATCTCTCACCCTCGTTTTGTGGGGGGATATTTCTGGTGGTACTACAAGCAAGACGCTGTTCCGCGAACCAAGGCTCTTTGGAAGACTTTGGACGATGCCTTCATCGCCCAACCTAAAAAATAGTCTTTCTCGTTAAGATGTCTCATTCCCCAGCCCTTGGCTCCTCCGGCCGGGGGCTTCTTGCTTATTAAGCATGCATTCCTTATGAAACGGCGCGTTTTCATCTGGAAAGGACCTCCTTTTTAAAAAAAGGTCTTGAGTATTTGCCCCCTTTTCTTTAAAAAAGATCCCTACGCGGGTGTGGTGTAATGGTAGCCACGAGAGACTCAAAATCTCTTGGATTCACGTCCGTGGGGGTTCAAGTCCCTCCACCCGCACCAAAAGGCTTTCCTAATGTCAGCCATCTTCTTAATCATTATTTCGTTTCTACTGCCTTCTGTCGCCTTAGCGCAAAGTTTGCCTATTGGACTTTATGAAGGACTGATGGCGAACTCGGGCGTGGCTCTCTCTGAATCCAAGGCCGCTTCCTATTATAACCCGAGCTTACTCCGTCAACGAACTGACAATGCTTTCAGTGTGAACGGAAACTCCATTGGCTCCATCAACTCGGGTTCTACTCGCTCCATGGTGGGCAATTTCAAAAAATCATTTAAGCACAAGCACT